>JAEESA010000238.1 GCA_016286115.1 Lachnospiraceae bacterium | reverse complement strand
ATAAATTCTACGTATACAATATCACCTTCAGCTACAGCAGATCCTTTTTGTGCAGCAATGTCAGCAGAGGCCAATGTTGTTGTAGAACCACTGGCTCCGGAAATAGCTGTTCCTTCTACATCCGCTACTCCCATATATTATCGTATGGTTCCCGTGATTCTTCCATAATGGATTTTTTTCTTTTATAGGGTTATAATTGTAAAAACAGCAACATCAGAAAAGCGAGGAAACTGCTATGAAAAGAGGGATCCCAACAGCTTTGGTGTTATGCCTGATCGCAGGCCTTTTTTCCCGCTGCCGGGGACCGCAGTATGAACCGGAAGAGATGGAGGTTGAATCCCATGCCGGGGAAAAAGCGATGCAGGCATGGCTTGATGAACATATACCGGGAGCAAAGGTTCTTTACGCTAATGCCTGTACTGCGGGCTATCCAAGCGGCCCGGAGTACCTGACTGAACTCGTTGAAGGAGCTTTTGACGACGGAGAAGAAAAACAATTTCTCTATAATATGAGTACCGGAGAGGTGTATCTTGGGATTGAAGAGTCCGAACTGGTCGCGGTCTGCCGGAAGTATGTCCCGCAGTTTCTGGGGCTGGAGGGACAGATCGAGCCGGATCCTGATCATTACTCCGGCGCTTCTCTGTTGTTTATACCGGAACAGGGGCCGGACCTTTCATTTACAGTGGCACCGGCGGAGATCGTGCTCAATGATCTGCCGTTAGAGACTCTGTTCGCCGTTAAGGGGGAAACGCCCTGGCTCATTTCCTATGGTGACGGGTACTTGGCAGAAGACGAGGCAGATCTGTCCCGCTATCCATATTCCAAGCTGCGGGAGATGATGGAAGAAGCGAATCTTTCCATAAATGTGGACATCAAAGATCAGGAAGAGTCTCTGGCGATCCGTTACAGCGGAAAAACATATGAACGGTACGGCTGGGAGGAAAGTCCGGTGCTTCCGGAAGCGAGATTCTGGGTGCGGGAAGATTTTTGCTCGGAGAAAGCAGACGGCACGGAGGAAAAGCAGGCTACGGATTTCGCAAACGATCTGACGATCACCCCGACCGACAGGGGATATCGCTTTGACTTTACCGACTGGTTTCCGGTGAATATCTATACAACAGAAGGCACAAGTTTACAGGCCGTTTCCTGGGAAATGCTCGACGAAAACGGAAACGGCAGGCCCATGGCATGGAAGGATTATGGGAAAGGATTATGCCTTGTCCGGGAAAAAGACGGCTCGATCGTCACCCTGACGGATGGAAATGAACTGGTACAAAAGATGCGGGAATGATTTCCCGCATCTTTCATTACTTCTTCTCATACAACTTACATTCACCGCCTTCAAATACCGCATCCGGCTTTTGATAGAACTTTTTGCATTCCATCACTTCATCCGCCATACAATATTTACAATCGGCACAAAGGATGTTCTCATTAGCCAGCATAGTGAACTCGAGATCCTCATTGATCCGGGACTCCGTGAGAGCCTTCAGAGTCGTGAAGGGAAGCTCATAGAAAGTAGCCTTCTGCTCACAGATAGCCTCCGGGAACATATGATCCAGCAGCTTCCTTGTGGTGTCGTTATCGATCCAGAAATTCAGCCGGGTATCATTCGGGAATTTGCGGATGGCAGCGGCTGCGGACGTACTCAAAAGGTGCATCAACTCAGCGCTTTCTATTCCTTCCGACGGCATCTGGTACAGGAAAATATTCTGGATCACCCCCTGCTTCTCCTTGAGGAAAAGAATGCAGCGGATAATTTTATCATCCTTGATGCCAAAAACGGTCAGATCCTCTTCCAGGACGTCTATTTCTATGCCGGGGAACTGATCTGTTTTTATGAGCTCGTCGTTGAAGGCACGGATCATGCTATGCGGTGTATCCTTCAGCGACAGATAGGTTATACTCTTCGGGATCTTTGCATTCTGCAAATATTTGTTGTTAATTAAATCCCGTACCGTGATCTCGCAGAATTCCCCTTTGCTCACCGGCTCAAATCCAAAGCCGGTCAGAATATGATCCATCGGGCCGGGCAGACTCGCTTTTTCCAAAACCCGGGCAGCCACAAAATTGGGGACCTCATCCACCGAATCCCGGTCAAAATAATAGAACAGATCTTTTAAGGCATAGGACAGCAGGGCTTTTGCGACGCCTTGATTCACATATTTGGGAGAAACGCCAATACTGAGTATCTCCGGGGCAAATTCTTTGATATCGCATACCAACAAGCCGCAAAGCGTATTTTCTGATATCGCGCCGTAAAACGAAAACTTGTCATAATCAGGGTTCGTTAATACTGCAGGAAGAATAAAATCTGAAAAGCTTGAAACAAGGTCCTTATCGATTCTCTCGATCCTTAAATTCATGACTTATTGTCCTCCTTTTTTTCTACGCCCTCTTCACTTACCGGGATCGTCTCCAGATAAATCTTCCAGCTTTTTTTATTTCCCTTCTTGATGTCGGCCTTTCCATCCAGCTGTGCATCGATCAGTCTGAATTTGGTTCCGGGCGCCAGCAATAACTCGGATTCTCCACCGACCAGGGAAATATCTTCGACATTGAAGGCCGCCGTGCCTTTATTGCAGCGAATAATAAATTCTATACCAATTATACCATTATCGCCTGCAGAAAAAGGCTCCGTGGCAAATGGCAATGACGTACTGACATACCCTTTGTCCTGTAAGATGATCTCCTTTTTGCTTTTTATACGTTTCAGAAGCTCATTTTTTATCTTCTCTTCCGAATAATTATTCCCATTCCAGCCCGGAATAATTTGCACATTCATGCCCAGCATGTTGCCAATGGCATTTACATCACGGACGGCTCTTCTGACCATCAGCGTCCGGTTGAGGGGGTTTTCTTTCATATATTTCTTTACTTCCTCCGCTTCAGAATTCGGAAACCCCGCCCTCAAATTTTGATTGATCGATGCATAATCATTGCTGTTAATGTAATTATCAAGGTAGGCCGATATGTCCTTGGTCTTCTTCATTTTTTGCATGTCTTCGGCTTTGGCTTTCTGCTCTTTCTGCTTAAATGCCTCCGTCGCCTGTTCTTCAAACATTTTATCCATCTGCTTTGCCTGGTCCGATTTCTGATAGCGATAGAAATCATCGGAATCCAGTTCCTCACGAAGCCGGGTATACTTCGTGCCTTTGGTCTCCTCTTGTCCCTTCTTGCTTTTTGCCGTGTAGAAATTTTTTCTGGCTTCGAAATAGCCTTTTACCTGTTTTCGGTAACTCCTTTTGCCGAAACACGTTTTTGCCCGGTATTGGTCCTCCGACAACATCGTAAACTTCGGCGCCGGCGGGATATTATTCCGGAGAATTGCCTTATCATCCTCGGAAATATAGCCGTGTTTTTCGGTATAGTGCTGAATCAAATTTTCTGCCTCTATCTCCCCGCCAAAGTTTTTTACGTCAAACAGATGCCTTTCGAAATCATTTACCTCCTTCTCACCAAGCGCCAGCGCGTAGTCTTTTTTCTGTTTATCAACTGTAGTTTCCCTGTCCATATCCCATCTCCTTTTCTTTAGTTTGCCGCCCAATTTCACGCGTTTTAAGAATTATATACATTATAGAACGCATTTACAAGCGTATTTTGCCATCTGATCGCAGTGATGCTGATTCTGACGGAGCTGTCGGTTTAGACGGAAATGGCAAGGGCAGATGACACCGTCGCGGACAATTACATAACAGCAGAGCGGAAATAGACCACTATGTCGGTGGATCACACCGTACATACTGGTCTATTATGTACTCCTGTTACCGGATCAAGTTCATTTTCAATAGTCTTCCGACCACACCGGGCAGCGGTCATTCGGAAAAGGAACCATAATTGGCGATCGCTTCGTCTATGCTCATTTCACCGGTTCCGACCCCGAAGACAGCCTGCCGCAGCTGCTTAACGGCATCATCCGCCAAGCCGAATTCTTCCGGCGAAAGGATGCGGGATTCCGGGACATTTCCGAATGCGGCATACATATTGTCAAAAGACAGGTCTTTGCACGGCGACATAAGGCCCTTGTTATGCGCCATCTCGTTCAGTTCCTTTGAAGTAACCAAAAACCGCATGAATTCATTGGCCATGTCCAGATTCGCGCTGTCTTTATTTACAGAGAACTGCAGGTTCGGCATATCAAGAAAGTAAGCGCCATCGTCCGACATGGGGACAGGCACAAACGTGTATGCAAAGGGATTTGCGATAAATGCCTCGGAACGGCTCTCCCTTTTCTTTGTTCCGGAAACGGCATCTCCGGAGCAGATCATCATGGGAACATCCCCTTCAAAAAAGCGAAGGATCACGGCATCATAGTTGTTTTCGATCTCTGCGCAGGCATCCAGATCCACGCAGCCATCGCTTAAAAACTGCTCCAGCTTCTCAAGGGTAGGCCGCATATACTCACCGGCTGAAGGATCAAGAGCATTGAGCTTTTTGACAGCCTCTGCATCATCCGCCACGGTTCCGCAGAAGTAGGGATAACTCGTCAACGTGAACAGCGATGTTGTCTCCTCGTTGGAGAAGCCCATCATCGGGCTGTCATAGCCCTTTTCATGAAACGCATCACATACTTCGACCAGTTCCTTATAGGTAGCGGGAACCTTCAGCCCCTCCTTTTCAAAAAGGTCGCTGTTCACGAGCATACCATAGGTATTCGCGAAGACAGGAACCATCGGAAGCGAGCTGTCGTCCGTGTTCAGAATGATATTGCTGCGGATGCAGTCCAGATCCAGGCCCAGCGCCGGATCTGCCAGATTCTCGGCGTGATCTATGGAATCCTTATACTGTTCGCGGCCATACATCCAGGAGTTATTGACGTAGATGTCAGGAGCATCATTCCCGTTCAGGACCGTGCCGATCATGTTGTTGTAATCATCAACCTTTGTAAACGTAAGTTCTACATTGGGATAATACTCGTTGAAACGGTCAAATTCGGTTTCCAACGCCTCAAAATT
>JAEESA010000237.1 GCA_016286115.1 Lachnospiraceae bacterium | reverse complement strand
GAAGGCTTGCCTTCATAAGGAAGAAGGGATCATATCGAAAATGCGGTTACGCATTTTGCGAGCGACGAGTCGTAAGGCTGTGGAACACAGCCGCATGAGCGAGGAAATCGCGTAAGGCTGTGGAACACAGCCGCATAGAACAAAAAGGAGATAAGAAATGGCTGAAGTGGAAAAGAAACCATTGAAAATAACAGAAACCGTACTGCGTGACGCCCATCAGTCCCTGATCGCCACCCGTATGACGACGGAGCAGATGCTCCCGATCATCGACAAGATGGATCAGGTCGGCTATCACGCCGTGGAGTGCTGGGGCGGCGCTACCTTTGACGCATGCCTCCGTTTCCTGAAAGAGGATCCGTGGATCCGCCTCCGTAAACTGAAAGACGGTTTCAAAAAGACGAAACTGCAGATGCTCTTCCGTGGGCAGAACATCCTCGGATATCGTCCCTACGCGGACGACGTGGTGGAATATTTCGTGCAGAAATCCATCGCGAACGGTATCGATATCATCCGTATCTTCGACTGTCTGAATGACCTCAGAAACCTGCAGACAGCCGTAACGGCAACCAATAAGGAAAAGGGCCATGCACAGGTCGCTTTGTCCTATACGCTCGGCGATGCCTACACGCTGGATTACTGGACCGATATCGCGAAAAAGGTGGAGGATATGGGCGCCAATTCCTTATGTATCAAGGATATGGCAGGGCTCCTTACTCCCTATGAAGCGGAGATCCTTGTCAAGGCGTTGAAGGACACCGTAAAGATCCCGATCGAGCTTCATACGCATTACACCTCCGGTGTGGCGTCGATGACGCTCTTAAAGGCTGTGGAAGCCGGCTGCGACATCGTGGATACCGCCATGAGCCCGCTGGCTCTCGGTACCAGCCAGCCTGCAACGGAAGTTATGGTACAGACCTTCAAGGGAACGCCCTATGACACAGGACTGGATCTGAACCTCCTGACCGAGATCGCGGACTACTTCGCGCCGATCCGTCAGCAGGCGCTGGATTCCGGACTTCTGAATCCGAAGGTCTTAGGCGTCAACATCATGACCTTGAAATATCAGGTCCCCGGCGGTATGCTTTCCAACCTTCTGTCCCAGCTCAAAGAGCAGGGCAAGGAAGACAAGTTCCTCGAGGTGCTGAACGAAGTGCCGAGAGTGCGGAAAGACTTAGGGGAGCCCCCGCTGGTCACGCCGTCGTCTCAGATCGTAGGTACGCAGGCCGTGTTCAATGTCCTCATGGGCGAACGGTATAAGGTGGCGACCAAGGAGACCAAGGGCATCCTGATGGGCGGCTACGGCCAGACCGTCAAGCCCTTCAATCAGGAGGTCATCGACAAGGTCCTTTCCGAAGACGAAAAGAAGAAGATCATCACTCATCGTCCCGCGGACGATCTCGAGCCCGAACTTGCGAAGCTCGAAGAGGAGATGAAACAGTACAAGCAGCAGGATGAGGACGTATTATCCTACGCCCTGTTCCCGCAGGTCGCGACGGATTTCTTCAAGTATCGTGAAGCGCAGCAGCGCGGCGTGGACGCGAAGGCTGCGGACAAAGAAAACGGAGCGTACCCGGTTTAAGCGTGCATCGAAAAACGAACGAGCAGGGGCTTTTGCTCCTGCTCGTTTTGATTGAAAAAAATAAAACTTATGTAAAACAGGAGGGTTTTTATGAAAAAGAGAGGACTTGCCTGGCTCCTTGCAGGAACCATGGCGCTGACTTCACTGGCGGGGTTCCCGAATACGGTGCCGGCGGAGGAGACCGGTGACGCATCGCTCGTTATATCGCAGGAGTCGATCGCGGATTCGATCCCAATCGCCATCGACCAGGAAGTCTCGGGAATGATCACGGAAAATGATGGGCTATTCTATTATCGGATCGATATTCCTTCGTCCGGTTTTCTGTCGCTGGAAGCGCAGGCAAAGATGGAGTATATCAAATACGTTTTCTACGATCAGGATGCAAATGACTTGTGGCATGAAAACCCGAAGTGGAACGCCACTTCTCAGATCAGTTCGTTACAGTATGATTTCGTATTGAACAAAGGGACATATTATTTTCTGGTAAAGAAGGACGGAAGCCATACCGGGGAATATGCTTTCACGTTTCATTTTGAAACAGCGGATGAAACCTATGAGGAACCGGAATATGGGAATGATAATACGAACGACGCAGCCCATCTGATGGAGGAAAATGAAACCTATCGGGGGTTGATCGCGCAGAATGATTACGTGGATTTCTACCGCTTTGAGCTCCCTTCCTCCGGAACAGTGCACTTTCTTGGAACGGCGGACATGGAGTACATCTACTACAAGCTGTATGACGAAACGATCGAAGAGATCAAGCACTGGAACCCGCATTGGAATTCTACTGCGAAGAAGAGCGTGGTGGATGAACCCATGTATCTGACTTCCGGAACCTACTATATCGGGGTCTCCAAAGACGGCTACCGTTACGGCACTTATGAGCTTTGCTATTCCTTTGAGAGCGCGAACGAAAGTTTTCCGCAGCCGCAGGGCGGCAGTGACAATGGCATTGACAAGGCCAATGCCATCCAGCTGAATAAGGAATACAAAGGTTTTATTGCCTGGAATGATGATACGGATTGCTATGCGTTTCGGATCGGAAAGGATTCTCACCTGACGGTAAAAGCAGAGGCGTATATGGAGTACATCTACTATAAGATCTATGATGTCAACGGAACGCAGATGAAATCCTGGAACCCGAAAAAGAATGATGTGCTCGGAAAAAGTATGTTGTCAGAAGAGATCGATCTTTCCACAGGAGATTATTTCTTTACGGTATCAAGAGACGGCTACAGATACGGAAACTACAATTTTTCCATCAACGACGGTTCTTCTGAAATAGAACCGGTCGACCCCGATCCGGATGATCCGGAACCGGCAAATGAAGAGATCGCTGAGATAGAAGCTGCGAAGACCGCGATCGCTACAGTAAAGGGCGCAAAGAAAAAACTCCTTGTCAGCTTTGTGCCGCTGGCGATCGACAATGTGATGTATGAAGTGCGTTTCCGCCAGGGCAAAGGATCCTGGAAGACCAGGGAAACCGCAGACACCATTGTCACCATCAAAAATCTGAAAAAGAAAAAGACTTATGTGGTGCAGGTTCGTCCGTTTAAGGAGATCTCCGGGACGAAATACTACGGACAGTGGTCGGATGAAAAGAGGGCGAAAACAAAATAATGCAAAATATTTGGCTCCGGGACGGTTTAACCTCCCGGAGCTTTTTCTTCCGGACGCCCCTTCGAAAGAACAATGCAGGCCATCGGGGGCTGGTTACGAATGCGCAGCTCTTGCCGAAACTGCACAACTTGAGTATGATAGACGGTATGAAAGAGATCGTAGTAGTCGGCGGAGGGCCGGCGGGGTGCATGGCGGCGATCGCAGCCGCGGATGCCGCAAAAGACGCATGTATGAAAGTGAATATCACCCTGCTGGAGCAGAACGAAAAGCTGGGGAAGAAACTGTATATCACGGGGAAGGGCCGGTGCAACCTGACGAATGCGGGGGACCGGGACGACTTTTTCGCGAAGGTGAACCGGAACCCGAAGTTTTTATACAGCGCGTATTCCGGCTGCCCGGAAGAAGAGGTGATGCAGTTCTTTGAGGGGGAGAATGTGCCGCTGAAGACGGAGCGGGGAAACAGGGTCTTTCCGGAAAGCGACAAGTCCTCCGACATCATCCGCTGCCTTGAAAAGGCGCTGTGGGAACGGAAGGTCGATGTGCGGCTGCATGAAAAGGTCCGGGAGCTCCGCACCTTTGACGGCAGGGTCCGTTCGGTAAAGACCGATAAGAGGAAGATCGAAGCGGACGCCGTGATCCTCGCCACGGGAGGCGTATCCTACGCCACGACGGGGGCTGACGGGAGCGGCTTTACGATCGCCCGGACGCTCGGACACGGCCTTATTACGCCTGTACCGGCGCTGGCACCTCTTATTACGGAAGAGAGCTTTGTGAAGGAACTCGCGGGACTGACCTTAAAAAATATCACCGCGACGCTTCTGGAGGGGGAAAGGATCAGGTTTTCGGAGTTCGGGGAACTCCTTTTCACTCACACAGGCGTCAGCGGGCCGGTCATTCTTTCCGGCGAAAGCGTGATCGCTAGGGACCTTCAGGAGGGAAAGAAGTTTACGCTGAAGATCGACCTCAAAAGCGCGCTGGATGAGAAAACGCTGGATGAACGCCTTTTGCGCGAGATCGGCGAGACGCCGAATCAGGCGGTGAAAAGCCTCATGCAAAGGCTCCTGCCAAAGAGCCTGTGCCCATTTGTGGCCGCGCAGGCAAAGGTCTCGGAGCAAAAACCTTTACATGACCTCACAAAGGAAGAACGGCAGGCGCTGATCCGTGCGTTGAAGGGGTTTACGCTGACCGTCATGGGCAGTGCCGGGTTTTCCGAAGCCATCATCACCTGCGGCGGGATCCCGGTAAAGGAAGTGAATCCGAAAACGATGGAGTCGAAAAAAGTGGAAGGGCTTTATTTCGCCGGTGAATTGCTGGACTGCGACGCGATGACGGGCGGCTATAACCTTCAGATCGCCTGGTCTACGGGCGCCCTCGCCGGGAGCAGCGCAGCACTTAAAATCATATAAGGAGACTAAAACAATGAACGAAAAGATCAGGATCGCGATCGACGGGCCGGCAGGAGCCGGAAAGAGCACGATCGCAAAGCATTTGTCAAAGAAGCTGGGCGTGGTGTATATCGACACCGGCGCCATGTACCGGACCGTGGCTCTTTTTACGATCCGAAAAGGGATCGATGCGCAGGATCGCAAGAGCGTAGTAAAGGCGCTGGATGAAATAGAGGTTTCGATCTCGTATTCCCCCGAGGATCAGACCCAGCAGATCTTTTTGAACGGAGAAAACGTAACCGGCCTGATCCGCACGGAAGAGGTCAGCGCCTGCGCCAGCGTGACCAGCGCGTATGCCGAGGTGCGCTCGAAGATGACCCAGCTGC
>JAEESA010000236.1 GCA_016286115.1 Lachnospiraceae bacterium | reverse complement strand
CACTTTCTGTGTGGTTCCCAACTTTCGTCCACAGCTCCTTCAGGAGCTGTGCGGCCTCATCCACATTCAGCTTATCAAACTCCTTCCATTTTTTCAGAATGTCTTCACTGGCCGCGGTCGTTCCAATCAGGCTCTCCAGATTCTTTCCGATCTTATTGAAAAGCTCCTTCGGAATTTTACGGAAATTTGCTTCGTCTTTGGCGTCCCATTTGAGCCCCAGATGTTCCTTATTGATCCTGGCCAGGAGATGCCGGATATGAACGGCGGCAACAAACTGGTTCTCCAAAGGATTCAGCTGCTCTTCCGGCTTGCTTTCAAACTTCCTGCACAGCAAGTCAATGTTGTATTCTTTCTGCATCATTGACCACAGTCTGATCCGTTTACCGTTGATCTTCTTCTCCGCAAAGAACTTTTCCGGATCCTGCGCCAGTTCCTTCCATAAGGGCATATCGTTTACGGTAATAAGCTTACCGGAATCCATCTGCTCCTGCATCAGGCAGGCAATCGTATCCCCTACTGCATCAAAGATCTTCTTCTGGTATTCCTTATTTTCCGCGATCCTTTGATGCACTATATCTGCATTTGAATAGATCATTTGCATTCTCACACTGTAAGTTGCACTCTTATTCTCCTGTTTCCGGCGTTTCTCCTCCTCCTCGAACTCCTTTTTTTGCGCCTTTCGAATTTCCAGCTCACGCTGGAAATACGCCTTGTAATCCTCCTTGTATTTATTCAGATCCTTGTTGTAGGCATCAAGCTGTTTGTTGTAGTCCTCTTCCTTTTTCTTCTCTTCCTGTTTTTTCTTTATTTTCTTCGGCTCGTTGAAGTTTCCCAAGTCACCTTCCAGCATTTCCATGCGCATCTTTAGGATCTCATTGTCAAGAAGTGCTTCTATATCTATCCCCGGGCCGTATGCAACCTTTTCTAAGTCATGAGAGTAAAGCTTAACGAAGGTCTCAAGCATTAGCCTGTAGACATGCTCCTTTTCAGTGTCCTCCTCCTTTTGGATCGCCTTTTCGATGTAATTGCGTCCTTTTGTAAAACAGGCATCGAGATCAACGGTATCCGCTGCCGTACTCTTTAAAATTTTCTGCGTATTCATGTAAAGCACCGATGCGTTTTTCACACTTTCGATCCTTGTTTTCAGTTTAGCCTGCTGTTCCCTATTGTATTTCTGGGGGATCTCGGAATCCTCATAGTTAAATTCATGTGCGTATGAGGGCAGCATACCCTCGGCGGCCAGGCAGAGCTTTCTCAGCATGATGACCTGATCATATTTCTCACTGAAAAGATCCTCCAGCTTATCGATATTCAGCTGCTTCATATCGAAGGACTGGATGACATCAAACATCTGCTCCATGCACTCGATCTTTTCCTGCTTTTCCTGCTTGTTCTTCTCCAGCTCTTCGTCATATTTCCGCTGCTCTTCCTCGGTAACCGGAGGCTCCTGTCCCCCGACCGGATCGCGTGAAAGTCCCAGTTTCTCATTGATGTCTTTTCTCAAATGGATCGAATCCGGCCGCAAGTCAAAATCCACATTCTTATTGAGTATCTTGTAGAATTTCGCCGCATCCTTGAGCGCAAGCTTATTTAAACCGACCATGGCCGAAACGGCCTCGACGTCACTCTTGTTCAGCTTGATCTCTTTTTCATTCCCGATCTCCGCTTTTAAATCTTTAAGGATCTGATCGGATACTTCCTGTTCTTTCGTCTTTATCCGATCCTCCGCCTGCGTTGATGCGTTCCGGAGGTTCGTATTCCGGGTCTTCCTCTCCGCCATCAGCTTCTTCTTTATCTTCCCTTCATAGCGAAGTGTGTTCAAAAGATCGGATACCCTTTCCTTCCCGGTAAGATGCTCCTGGATTAGTTCTATTTGTTGGCTATTGCTAAGTGATGTGAGGATCTTCTGCTCTTCTTCGGTTCTTTCCTTCAGCTTCCGGACCGCATCAAAGCGCCCCCATCTCCAGATGAACATGGATCTTCCCCGTTGAATGTATGTATTGCAGAAATCGATGACCGTCTGGGATTTCGCGATCGTCGCGTTCAGCATATCACGCAGATTATTCTCGTGGGACTGGATTACGTTCATCGCCAGCAGATTTTCATAATCATACAGGTTCGTCTTGATGTTATGCATAAGCTCGCTGTCTCCACCCATTTTTTCCATATTCGCAAAGATGAAGTTCAGATTCCGTCTTCCGGCGATCAGAAGATCTGCCTTGTCCTCCTTGGGGAAATGCACTTCGTCCGGAGTTTCCAGCATTTGCGCAATCTTCAGATTCTCCGCATTCGCCTCGGAAACATCATAAAACTGCCTGTAGCCTTGTATTTTATTGATATTGCTCATTTCATCGATATTCTGCTGCGACAGCTGGATTGCCCTCCGATGCTGTTCCCTGTTCAGGATCGCATTCTTATCGCGCCTCAGTTGATCCGTTCCTCCAAAATTAGCGGGCATAGTTTTTCCTCCTTCTCCTGTTATCGTCTATTGGGGATTATAATCATTTATACGAAGCCATGTGGACGTTGTGTCCATTTTCAGGAAACGCCGGACAAAAGCATTTCCCTATACCTCCAGATCGATTCGTGCCAGCATTTTGTCATACACCTTCGTTTCCGCCGTCACCGTAACGATATCGTATATATCCGCTTCCAGGCCGAACTTCCTGAGAAGCAGTTCTGTCGCGCGCCGCTCACACCGGATTCTTATCTTTTCATGCGTGGGAACAACCTCCTCCGCCATATACAATGCAGCTCTTGCCAGCTTTTCCGTGTCCTCCTCCTCCTTACTGGCCAGGAAAAAGGGATAGCGGGTCTCTCCGCCCTTTCCGGTAAGCAGCACGGCCCTGCATTTCTCCCCCCTGCCGAGGAAAAGGCTCAGCTCCTCATCCGCGCAGGCAAGGTAGTCCTCAAAGTTCTTCGGGATCCACGTCCGGTAGGTCTTCCTTAAGGCCGCTGCCGCTTCTCCCCTCTCCTTTTTCGAAAGCTCCTTTAAACTCACCAGCTGCGGATCCGAAGCCGCTTTCTCATTCTCCTTTGCATCCCGCATCAGCACCCTGGAAAGCCGGAGTATGGATGTGTCCCATTCCGAAAGCGCGCTTTCCTCCTTTTTAAACACATCATTAACAAAGAAGCTCTCCGGATCCCAGTAATCAATATCCCAAAAATACTCTTCGGAGATCCGGGCCATCACCTCCGGGAGTTCTCTCGCCTTTGCCTCTTCAAAAACCAACATCATCAGCTCGCTCGCGATACCGCGCCCCCGGAATTCCGGCACCGTAAACATCCATTCGATCACGAGCTGTTCCTCGGAGGAGCTGACCACCACAAGACCCGCGGGCTCATCGAAGCCGTCCTTCTCCTCCGTCGCTCCCAGCGCAAAGCTTCCCGGCAGCCCCAGAAGATCCAAAATCCCAAACGGATCCATCGGTCGGAATCTGTCTATCCATTTCTCAGTTAATGCGATTGTTTTCAAAGCTTTATCCTTTCCTTATCCAAAACTGTATCTTCTACAATCTTACCATAGGCCGGCGAAGTATTCTATTTCTTTTTGTTCATATTAGACGAAGTGCAGCATGTCCCGTGCGGAAATAAAAAGAGCGCAGCTCACTTCTGCGCTCTTCAGGATCTATTTATAGTATTTGACACCCGCCTCGAAGATCTTCATATCCTGTTCGCCGTAGATATTGATCGCCACGCCGTCGTCCCGGCGCTCCGCGTGCGCCATCTTTCCGAAGACGCGCCCGTCGGGGCTCACGATCCCTTCGATCGCGTGGAAGGAACCGTTCACGTTCCAGTGGCTGTCCATGGAAACATTTCCTTCCGGATCCGAATACTGCGTCGCCACCTGACCGTTTTCAAAGAGCTTTTTGATCCACTCGTCATTGGCCACGAACCGGCCTTCCCCGTGTGATGCAGGGTTGGTATACACGGTTCCGACAGAAGCCTTTGCCAGCCAGGGCGAGAGGTTGGACACCACTTTGGTATGAACCATGTGGGAGATATGCCGTCCCACGGTGTTATAGGTCAGCGTCGGCGAGTCTTCGGCCTGATCACGGATCTCTCCGTAGGGAAGAAGGCCAAGCTTGATCAAAGCCTGGAAGCCATTGCAGATGCCCAGCACAAGGCCGTCGCGCATGTTAAGGAGACGTTCCATCTCCATCCGAAGGCGATCATTTCTAAAGATCGCGGCGATGAACTTGGCGCTGCCTTCCGGCTCGTCACCGGCGGAGAAACCGCCCGGGAACATGACCATCTGGCTCTTGCTGATCGCGTCGGCAAACTCATCCACAGACTGGCGGATATCGTTTTCCGTACGGTTTCTGAACACGCATACCAGAGGCGACGCGCCGGCCCTTATAAATGCCTTCTCGCTGTCATATTCGCAGTTCGTGCCCGGGAACACGGGGATAAAGACCTTGGGTTTCGCCTTCATTTCCGAACGGATGATGACCGGTCCTTGTTCGAACATGGTCGAGCGCGCCTTTCCCTCCGGCGTCTCCCCGTAATGATGGAAGACACGGGAAAGCGGCTGTTCCCAGCAATCCACGGCTTCCTTCAGGGAAATGCTCTCTTCCTTCCAAACGATCCTCTGTTCCGAAATAACAGATCCGAGGACAAAAGCCCCTTCGATAGCAAGGACCTCCGCCTCTTTTTCCGGCGGCACCTCCAGCACAAGGTCCCCTGCCCTGTGGGCAAAAAGCTCCTGCACATTGATCTCCGATTCCAACCTTGCGCCGAGCATGTTTCCGAAGCACATCTGCGCCACAGCGTATGCATAGCCCTGCCCTTCTGCGACATAGGCGGAAATTATATTCTTATTTAACATGTTATCGAAAAGCTGTTTGTAGATCACGGCCAGCTTTTCATATAAAGGCAGATCGAAGCCGTTCTTCGAGATCGGGGTCGCGATAATTTTTTTTCCGGCCTTCTTGAATTCCAGCGTCAAAATCTCCCCGTCCTTTTCAGCATCCACCGCGAACGACACCAACGGCCG
>JAEESA010000235.1 GCA_016286115.1 Lachnospiraceae bacterium | reverse complement strand
TTTTAATTTCGCAACTTCCATATACATCTTCTCCCTCGTATAATAGTTTTTAAGATATAAATTGTTACTTCGTTTCTCTCTTAGATGCGGAAGAGAAGATGAAGCAGAGGGGATCCCCCCTACCGGATCTACTCAGATCCACACGCTCCTTGACAATCGATCAATCGGCTTGATAATACCCGTGATATAATTGTCCTCAGTGTCAATCAGGTATAAGCTCTGTATTCTCCTGTTGGCCAGTAATGGCACTTCATAGAAAGTCTGTCCCCCTGAGCCGGAAGTTAACTTCAAACCAGCTGGCTGTTTGCCTGAGTTTCTGGATTGCCCTTTGGCAGTAGGGTTCGCATCAGTCCATCTCAGGCTGGATTCTAATACGCGAGGGTGTTGATGCTCCGGTGTCGTGGGTATTATCAAGCTGATTGACCGCAAATACAGATCGAAAGGAGGTGATTACTTTGACCCCACTTTACGTCGGTATTGATGTAAGCAGTAGAAACAACGTGGTCTACCTGATGAAACCGGATGGATCCAAGATCAAGAACTTCTCCGTCCCCAATTCAAAGGACGGTTCCCAGAAGCTCGTGAAGGAGATCCTGTCTGCTATCACTTCTTTTGCCCTCACAGACGTCATCATTGGCCTGGAAGCCACTTCCGTCTATGGTGATAATCTCGTCTGCTTCCTGAGGGAAGACGGCTCTCTCGTGCCGTACAATCGGAAGATTCACGTCCTCAATCCAAAACAGGTCAACAAGTTCAAAGAATCTTACAACGACCTGCCAAAGAACGATTACGTGGACTCCTTCGTTATAGCAGACTGCCTTCGCTTCGGAAGAATCAACAAAGAGGTCTATCTGGATGACTACCGCTACAAAGCCCTTCAGAACCTCACACGGGCACGTTACCAAGCGGTTAGCAACCTTACAAGGGAGAAGCAGCGCTTTATGAACGTGCTGTTCAAGAAGTATTCTTCTTTAGCTCAGGAGAAGGTGTTTACCGACACCTTCAGTACTACTGCCCTGGCCGTCTACGAAGAATTTGATTCCGCAGATACCCTGGCATACATGGACTTACATGAGCTGACCGAGTTTCTCCAAAAGAAGGGTAAGAACCACTTCTCCGACCCGGAGGAGGTCGCCAAAGCCATCCAGAAAGCAGCCCGTTCCTCTTACCGCCTGCCCAAGACGGTGAATGATTCAGTGAACCAGGTGCTCTCTATATCCATAAGCTCTATAAGAGCCTTGGAAGCACAGATCAAGCAGTTTGATAAGGCCATTGCTGCACAGATGGAACTGATCCCGAATACATTGACTTCGATCAAAGGGATAGGTCCCGTATATTCTGCTGGCATTATCGCGGAAATCGGTGATATAAACCGTTTTCCGAATCAGGCGAAGCTTGCAAAATATGCTGGTCTTGCCTGGAGGCAGCATCAGTCCGGTGATTTTGAGGCGCAGAATACACGTCTTATTAAAACCGGCAACCGTTTCTTAAAGTACTATCTGGGCGAAGCAGCCTTGTCTCTCGTGAGATGCGACGCGGAGTACAGCCGCTTCTACCACCTCAAATACAAAGAGGTGAACAAGTACCAGCATAAACGCGCACTTGCCTTAACTGCCCGTAAATTCGTGCGGTTGGTCTTTCGAATTCTGAAAGATAACCGCCTGTATACCGCTCCAGAGGCTTAAGTCAACATCTGATGACTTAGCTCTGGAAGAATCAACTACGCCCGGCTGCAATACCAATTTTTTAAAAAGCCGGTTCAGCGGGGCTTAGGTGAGTGTTTTTCAAACCTCAAAAATGAGACGAAAAAATGCGATTTTTTTCTCAATCAGGGGTTGACATCACACCGCTGGACTCCACCTTATGATAACAACACTATGTTTCCATATCGCCTCACGGCATTTTGCGGTAATCCGCACTTTATTTGCAAAATACCATTCTGCCTTCATTCCGTCAATATAAAAAATCAGGATAAATCTTCAGGAACATGTTGACATATTCCACAAGTGGAACTATAATGCCTCTATATTCAACAAGTGGAATATGGGGTGAACAATGTTAAAGCATGGAATTTTAGGACTATTAAGCTATGGTGATATGAACGGATACGAGATCATGACTGTATTTCGTGATTCACTTAAACATTTTTGGCAGGCACAGACAAGCCAGATCTACAGAGAATTACAGACGCTTGAGAAAAACGAATGGATCAGGGCAACTCATGTAGAACAGGAAAGCAGGCCGGACAAAAAGATGCTTACGATCACAGAGGAAGGGCGAAACGAGCTTGTAAGATGGCTTAAGGATGATACGTTAAAAAGCTCGATCCGCAGCCCGATGCTGATGAAAACCTTCTTCAGAGGAGAATGCAGCATTGACGAAAATATCGAATACTTCCGGTCCCTGCCCAAAAGGGAAGCGGTTTTTCCGGCAGGAAGCGAAAAGGCGGATTCCATAAGCGATGAATATAAGAGAACAATACAGGATCCATACAAGGCACTGTATTGGAAATTCACGATCGATTTCGGGATCATGTATGAAAAGATGATCCGGGAATGGTGCGAGCACTGTATCCGGGAATTGGAGGGCATAAGGCATGAAAATTTTACTGATTAACGGCAGCCCGAAAGGGAAAAACAGTAACTCTCTCCGGCTTGCCAACAGCTTCATGGAAGGCCTGCGGATCAAGGCCGAAGAACAAGGGCAATCGGTGGAACTTGAGGAACTGGATGTGTCCTCTTTAAAGATAGCGCCCTGCAAAGGCTGTTTTTCCTGCTGGCGGAACACCCCTGGTTCATGCTGCATAAAGGATGCTATGCCGATGGTGATCGAAAAGGAGATCGCGGCAGATCTGATCATCTGGAGTTTTCCCTTGTATTATTTCAACGTTCCCGGCTCATTGAAAAACCTTATTGACAGGCAGCTTCCGATGGTTCTTCCGTTTATGAGCGAACGCTCTGACGGCTGCGGGAGCGGAGGCCACGATGCAAGATATGATATGAAGGGGAAAAGACATGTCCTTATTTCCACATGTGGCTTTTATTCTGCTGAGAACAACTATGACAGCGTGACGAAAATGTTTGACCACTTCCTTGGCAGGGGGAACTACACATCGATCTTCTGTGGGCAGGGGGAGTTGTTCAGAGTAAAGGAATTGTCCGAAAGAACAGATGAGTATCTGGAGCTTGTCAAAAAGGCCGGTGCGGAGTATGCCTGCGGCGGAATAACCGATGCCACCGATAAGGAGCTGCATACCCTTCTCTATCCGAAAGAAATCTTTGAAAAAATGGCCGATGCCAGCTGGGGTGTCAGTAAAGAAAGCGGCGAGAAGGAAGCAGACGACCTGGTCTTCACCAGGCAGATGGCAGCTCTTTATAACAAGAATGCCTATGATGGCAAAGACCGGGTTCTTGAAATATGCTATACCGATCTGGGAACAACCTATCAGATCCTGCTTGGCAAGGACGGGAGCAAAGTTATAACAGATGGAAGCCTTAATCCTACAACACGCATCGATACTCCGTTTACCGTCTGGGCTTCTATCTCCCGGGGAGAGATCGGCGGCGCGGAGGCACTTGGAAAACAGATGTATACTGTTTCAGGTGACTTCTCTTTAATGATCGACTGGGACAAATTTTTTGGAAGCATGTCCAGTCAGACCGCAGCCGTTAAGGAAGAAAAGGAAACGCTTAAGAAACCGTCGATGGCGTCAATGCTGATCCCCTGGATCACATTCTGGATCGCGGTTTCAATTAATTCCGTGACCGGATCGATAATCGCTATGGCCATATGCGCTCTTATCCCGCTGCTGATGAGGAAGCGTAAGCTTGTCCTGTGGGATCAGCTGTCAATAGCCGCCGTCGCATGCCTTTCAGCCATAGCCGCTATTACAGGAGAAGGAAAGCTCGTTACGAACGCGGGTTATCTTGTCTTTGGTTTATTCTGGCTCGTGTCATGCATTACAAGGGAACCGCTTTGTGCGGCGTATGTAAAATACAATTACGGCGGTGATAAGGCCCTGAACAATCCGCTTTTTATGAATGCAAATTATATTCTGGCAGCCTGCTGGGGGGCCTTATATATATGCACCGCGGTCTGGACTTATTTGCTGGGAAAAGCCGGTCTCGGGAATATTCTGATCATCATAAACAATCTTGTTCCGATCGCAATGGGGCTGTTTACCGCCTGGTTTGAAAAATGGTATCCGGCTTGGAAGGCCAGGGGAAAAAGTTCATAAAAGTGTTTATTGATTTTTCTTCTTAAACTATCCAATGAAAGCATGATAAAATCGGTTGAACTGCCTGCTGTAATATGATAAGTTATTGCAAACAGGAGGAATTCTTATGGCAATTCAGGAATCCGGAGAAATGTATTTGGAGACAATCTATGTACTGTCGCAGACATCAAGTGCTGTCCGCGGCATTGATATCGCTGACCATCTGGGGTATTCCAAGCCCTCCGTCAGCCGCGCTATTGGGTTGCTTAAAGAAGAGGGACTTGTCAAAAAAACCCCTGATGGCTTTTACAAGTTGACACAGGCCGGTGAGATCCTCGCGAAACGGATCTACGAGCGTCATACCGTACTTACGCAGGTGCTGATCGATCTTGGCGTGGATGAAGAGACTGCTGCCGCGGATGCATGCCGCATCGAGCATTACATCAGCGACAAGACCTTTGATGCGATCAAAGCGCATATCAAACAGTACCGCGCTGTTCCGTAAGAAGCCTTCTTTCATTCGTTGCCGGCCGGATCCTTGTGATGTAACCCTGCGCATGATAAGTCTTTTCTTATAACCGGATCTCTTCTGCGGTCTCTGCTTCAAAAGCTCCGGAACTCTGAAACATCTGCAGTCAGAAGTTTCCTGTAAAACCGTCCTTCATTTCCCACATATCCGTTCATGATATGGTCTGTATGCCGCGTGCGGCATAAAACAATGAGCTCATCTTCATCAAGCTGCAGCTCTATTGCGCGATCTATGCAAAAAGCAGCCAGCGCATCCAGTTCATTCACCGAATCCATGGCCGCGAGCACCGGATAATGCCTGTTTTCAACGGATAAGATCAAA
>JAEESA010000234.1 GCA_016286115.1 Lachnospiraceae bacterium | reverse complement strand
CTTCATCCATCCTCGACTTCAGATGCAGGAGCTGCGCCACGACGGAAGCGGACTGTTCCTCCGTCACCTCTCCCACCAGATGGATCACTCCCTTGTCCAGGTTCTCCGAAAAAATATCGGAACTCTTCTGCTCGTCATAGACGATCGGATTGATCACCATAGCTTTTTCCTCCTTAGCGTTTTATCATTGGAGGAATGGTATCATACTCACCGGCGCAAATTTGCCTGATACTTGTTCAGTGAATATTCCAGTTTTTCTTTCACCGCATCAACAAGCTCCGCCGGTTCGATCGGCGTGAGGTATTCGGGGTTGGCAAGACAGAAGTCTCTGGCATTTTCAAAATCCACGTCCTTGATATACGCCTCCAGAAAGACCTGTTCCCTTGCGTTGTAATCCAGTTCGTCCTCCCCATGCTTTTTTCTGCTTTCTTTCACTTGGAACATTGTTCCGAAAGCGTCCACCAGAACCTGAAGGCTCCAGGGCGTGCACTCGATCACACAGTTAATAAGCCTTGCCTCCCTGCTGATCCTCATATGGGGAAACCGCCTGGTATACTTTTCCTCAAGAAAAACATCCACTTCAAAATATTCTCGTTTCAGATCTTGCGGGATACGCTCTCTTCTATGTTTTTCAAGCACCTTCAATCTTATGATCCTGTCCACCCTGAAATGAACCGTCTGTTTTTCCCCTTTCATGTAGGAAGGCTCTTTTCCCTCCACATAGGTTGCCAACAAATAATAATGCCCATTGTTCCAGAACATGGCGTAGGGGTTTACCACATATCTCTTTTTCTTGTTGCCTTCCATTCTGGCATGATAATCAATGGTTCCATTTGCAGCCTTATCATAGGTCCCATAGGTAAACACGATCATTTTTTCTTCTGTGATCGCTCTGTTGAGCTGCACTATATTCCTAAGAAAAAGATTATCCTCGCCGGGTATCGAAGCGGTGTTCAGATCTTCTGCTTCCGGCACGCCCTCATCCGGATCTTCTTCTTCCAGTTCACTTGCTTCGGGATTTGTATCTTCCAGCATATTCATGATCCGCATTCTTGAAAGAAGATAATCCTTCTCATCCTGCGAAAGAAAGCGGTTGCTGAGCACGGTTCCTTTCAGCATGCGCATGGAAGCATCATCCAGGCACGGTTCAAAAAAATAACGAAGATGTTTTTCTCCGACAGTCCCTATACGGCCCCCATAAACCGAATACAAAACCTCTGCAATTTTCTTCTTTTCCGTCCTCGCCTTCGGATCCTCTTCTCTGTCATAATTCTGATAATCCAAAAGCTCCGCGATCGTCCGCTGTATGGTACGTTTCGATACAGGTCCTAGATAGTCACTTATTTCTTCAGCCAGCATCGGTGCATTAGCCGCCGTTTCTATATTTCTGTTCCTTAACACGTAAAACAGTGCCGCGATCAATTGGCTGTTGTATTTGGATTGCCTGGCCGGCGCATTGGACATCGTATTTGCCATGATCCCTCTCCCTTCCTTTTTCCCCCACTATATCAAAACCATACAAACTCCATTTCAGTGAACTCTGTTTTTGGTTCGTTCAAATAGAATTGAACTTTTTTCTCTCCCAACCTATCCTTCAATCCACCCAAATCAAAGAAGGCACCTTCTCCCACGCCATCCTTAATTCCTTTTCTTCTGTTGTATGCTTTCCCCTCTTCTTTGAAAGGAGTCATGCTGTAAATGATCTTTCCTTCAAAACACCATAGTCTATTTTTGTCTACGGTACGTGTCAAATATCTTCATCTTGAAGCAAGTCACCCCGCTGCAGCCACCTCCGTCTCCATCTTCTCCCGTATTTCGGCCGGTGAAAGGTCGACGCCATACTTCAGGACAGCCTCGTAGATCGGACGGATCTCGTCTTCGTCCGATTCCAGTTCGTCCACTATGGCGGAGAGCTCTTTATTTCGGCGGATCTTTTTCTCAACAAGAGAAATCAAATCTTCGATATGTCGTTCCTCCCGGCCTTGCTCTCGACCCTCTCTCCGGCCTTCCTCTCTGCCCTCTTTCCGGCCTTCCTCTCTGCCCTCTTCCCGGCCTTCCTCTCTGCCCTCTTCCCGTATCCAGCCTTCATATTTCTTTGCATCAAATTCATAAATACTCACTTTTGTCACCTCCGCCTTATTCTTTTTCAAAAACTCGGCCAGAACACCTCTATGGATACAGTCATCCACTGCTTTGCGAACAGCCTCCTTCAAAGAGCCTTCTTTTTCCTTGAAGGAGCGCACCGTGCGGACAAATTCCGCGTACTCCTGAAGTGTGCGGCATTTCTCAAGGATCCGATCTTTCTTCTCTGCATTGATATTGATGATCTTCACCACCAACTCCAACTGCGGATCCGTTTCTTTCACGATATACATGTCGGAAAGGCGGTATTCCGTCACTCCTGAAAGGTCATCTGTACCGTTGTAGAACATGATAAAGCGTGGCACGGCGATCTTCTGCCGCTTTCTGGAATACAGATTTAGGTCCTGCGTCAGGTTCTGCAGCACATCGGCCACATAGAAGAGGTCTCTCAGCGGTATATTCGGGTTCAGCGTGGACTGGTGCTCATACAGGTTCAGGACATCCTGGATCAGGAACGATACATCATTTTTCATGCCGAGGAAGATCGCATTCTCCAGCGTTGTAATCTGAAGCTCCTCCGGATTCTCATAATGCGAATCATTGACCGCGTTGTAGAGCTCCAGAAGCTCCTTCCTGTTGTTTCCGAACAGCATCCGAAAGACAGTATCCTTGTATTTTCTTTGTACTTTTGCCATCGCAATTCCTCCTTTCATGACAGGAAAAGCAACGGCCTCCTTTCCCTGCCGGTATTGATTTGATAAGCAGGGATTTCAGGTTCGAACAAGAACTGTTCCAAAGAAGCGCTCAGCGCATAGAAATTCTGCTTTGGGTGTTTTAATCATAGCATCTCAATACGGTTTATACAACAAAAAACAAACAAATTAAGCCGCAAAATGCGGCTTAGTTCATACGATCCGATTGCGGACTTGCGAAAAACAGTTCTCCGGAGGGGAAATCTCTCAACTCCAAAATAAATACTCTTCGTATTTTTCACAATTCTTCTTGATCCTGCGAACTTCTCTGCTCCTTTCAATCTTTTTGATCGGTTACACCATAAATCTTATCACAGCAGGCATATCGTCCTGAATATAAGCCGCAGCATACTTACCGTCGATTTTCCGCTCATCCATTAAACCGGAAAGGAAAGGATTTCTCGCACTAATGTCAAGATCGTAGAAGCCGATCCCTTCCACAAGCTCCTTTGCATCTTCCGGAATGACGAGGTTTTCTTTGGAACCCCCGGCAGCATCTGACTCTGCTTCATTCTCTTCCTTCGCAGGTTCATCCCCCTCCTCACCGAGAATGTAAAAATGCCTGCAGCACAGCCATGAGGATAACTTCAGACCAACCGGTTTAGCGCCCTAACCTTTCCCATGGATTTCAACATATCGCTATGTCTATAGAACAGTTCTCCGTTCTCAGTTCACCCTTCAAGGAAATAAGCTTTACTGTTTACGGTTTAAGATTCACCAAAAAAGCAAAACGGTTGAGATGGCGCCGGTTTATAGCCCGGGCCGGCTGTACCCTTTTACAGAGGGTTTCAGAAGCGGGACTCGAACCCGTAACCCCACCAAAATGGCGGCGTGCTGTCCTGTTGCACTATTCTGATTATCACCAATTTGCCTCTGGCAATGTAACGTAACCCTGTTACAGGGAAACCGGGTTTGAAGTTTTCGTGCTGCAGGCATAAAACCCTTATTTATTCCGCTCTTTAGACCTCAATAAAGGTCGTCGCATTCGACACCTTGATCTGCGTATCCAGCTCCGTCAGAAGCGAGTCCCTCTTCTCCTGGAGTTTTTCGATCTTCTTCTGCACTTCGAGC
This sequence comes from Lachnospiraceae bacterium, assembly GCA_016286115.1. Taxonomy (GTDB): domain Bacteria; phylum Bacillota; class Clostridia; order Lachnospirales; family Lachnospiraceae; genus RUG12461. The sequence goes on along the minus strand of JAEESA010000234.1, from coordinate 1,175 downwards.
GGATCCACAAGCTCCGTGGTGTTTTCCTTTACGTAGGTTTCAACCACCTCGAGCGGCTTATCGTCCTTCGTCTTGGCGTCCTTTCCCAGAATGGAAAGCCTCATGTTCTCAGCCGTGCTCTGAAGCTGCTTGTTCTTCATTTCCGCAGTATCAAGCCTCCTCTGAAGATCGACCTGCATCTTTCTCCTCAAGAAAGACTCAAAGTCCGCATCCCCGTTATAAGAACCGCCTCCGCGAAGCCTGCTGCGTAAAGAGATCGCGCCGGCCACGGTAAACTCGCCATAGGACGTATTGATCTTCGTCGCGGCATTCGAAGCGACAATGGCAGCGTCGATCTTCTGAAACCGGTCAATGAGGTCCATGATCTGCTGATATGCTCTTTCCGCCTCCTTGGCGAATTCCTCGCGGGATACGCGCGCTTCCAGAACCTTCTCCTCGTTCGGCTTTACGGTATCCACAAAGTTGGCCTTTTCTATTTTATCCCGGATCTTTTTCACCAAAAGATCCCGCTCATCCAGAGCCTGTGTGATCAACATTTTCTCTGCCATGGTTTTCTCCTCCTTCTTGTTTACATTAATCATACTCCTCAAAAAAACTTCTGTCATTCAACCGGTGGTTTAATCAAACCGCGTTTCCGAATAAAAATTCATTTTCGAACGGATCCGGCTCGGTATCCGCAGCTCTGGGCCGCATCGGACACGCGGGAAGGATCAGGCCCTTTTCCCCGGCACACTCCCGAATGAAGTCCATTTCTTCATCTGACGGACTGGCATTATATCTCCCGAAGATCTGCCCCACCATATTATTCGGAAACACCTCGATGGTAATAAGCGACTCCTTCTCATGCTTACATTTTCGCATAAACAAGATCATCTCTTCTCCCCGGGTTACCTTATCGACATAACCGCCCACACAGTTGTACTGATTCTGTCCCTCTGAAATGATATCCTCAGGTGTTTCGGGCCGGAGGATCTTGTACTTTTTATTGCTGTACATGTAAGGTTCCATTCCTTCCACCGCCTTCTCCCACCGTTTCTTATTGATCTCATTCTTGTGCAGGATCAGTTCATACTTGAGTTTTTTCAGCTCGGATGCCAGATGTTTCGGTTACTTCGTACGGATCTTTCCATCAAGCTCTTCATGCTCGCTCAGATACCTCTCCCACTCACTCCAAC
>JAEESA010000233.1 GCA_016286115.1 Lachnospiraceae bacterium | reverse complement strand
CGACAAGCAGGGGTTCTCCTCCCTTATACCCCCCGTGCAGCGACTCCGGCATCGAAGCCTCGTGGTTTCTTAAATAAACGCCGCCTGCAATGAAGTTATCCTGGTTTATCTTTCTTATTTTTCCAATATTACTGACGCAATAGTATTCAACATTGAATTTTGCCATAATCCGCCCTTACTTGGTAAACATTATTCCCCATTCAGTACCGTCAGGTAAAACATACGTGCCAATGCCGCGTTCATTATTTCCGTCACGGTAGAACATGCAGTAGAAACTCTCGTCCCCGTCTCCTTTTGCGCTAAGCATCTCATCCTCAAGTATGCAATCGTAGGAAAACGCGGCCCTTGTATCATCCTCCATACTGCTGAGATCCTGGAAAACCTTGCCTGGGTACCCCGTGGCGCTTCCGGTACCGTTGGAAAGGTCAAACTCCATTGTACATAGTATGCCCGGGTAGTTAAAAAAGGACTCAATATCCGACATATCATCCGTTCCATCACTTATCAGGCACTTCCAGTTGCCGTTTATCTCATCGGCGTCCGTGATATAATCCACCGAATAATAATCCTCGTCCGCCTGTTCATTCAGGAAACCGATGACCCATTCAAAATCCCCGATAGCGGGCGTGGCCGTTTCCCCTTCCTTCAGCTTCCCTGAGGGCTTTTTGTTTGATGCGGTTTCACTTAAGCTTTGTGTCTGTTTTGCGGTTTCGTTGAGCTTGCTTGCGGTCTTCTCTTCCCCGTTTTCTTCCTCCCCGTCTGAGTCCGTAGTTTTTTTAGCCTCTGTCCGGCTTTCCTCACCGGAAATAACGTTATCCAGTACCGCCCCGATGGATAAGCCAAAGATCCACTTTATTATGAGGGCGACTATGACTATGAGGATTATGAGCCAGACCTTTGACTTCTTTTTCTTTTTCGGACCTCCGAATTCTCCCACCGTTCCCTTGTATACAGTTGACTCCCCCTTATAGGGATCCGGCTTTGCCTGCATACCTGCGTTATTCTGCCGATAGCCTGCCTGCTGATTCATGCACTGTTTCGCAGGATTTCCACCGTAAGGATCCGCTGCGGCAGGTGCCCTTCTTACGGACATGGTAGAGTTTAAGTCAGGAGCCGAATCCGGAGCTCTTCTTACGGACATGGTAGAGTTCAGATCGGGAGCCTGTTCTGCCGAAGCTTCTTGCCCCGGCGCTCTCCTTACCGACATCGTCCTGTCAAGTCCTTCGGCGCCCATGCCGAAAGCCTCCTGCCCGGGAGCCCTCCTTACCGACATTGTCCTGTCAAGACTCCCGGCATCCATACCCGGAGCCTGATTTTCCGTAACAGCAGCCTGCTGCTGTCCCGCATCGCCCGGTACACTGCCCGCATTATTGGCAGGAGCCGGTCTACCGTAGAGCACCGCGTTTATCGCCCGTTTCATCTCAGAAGCAGTCCTGTAGCGCTGCCCCGGATCAAAGGCGCAGGCCTTGAGAATGACGCCTGCTGCCTCAGGCGAAGCATCAGCGGGCGCGGGAAGGGGCTCCCCGTCAAGCCTTCTTCTTACGGCAGCCATACGCTCATTTGGACTCATATTTGTCTGAGGAGTTAAGAACGGCAGCATCTTCCTGTTAAGGAAGCGGTAAAGCACCAGCCCCAGTGAATACAAATCCACTGTTTCATTATAGGAAGTACCCTTTTCCACCTCCGGGGCCATATAATTATAGGTCCCCTTCTGGGAGAGGGCCCCCGCCACATTTTCAAGCTTCCTTGCTACTCCGAAATCCCCCAGCTTATAATCCCCAAACTCGTTAATGAAAATATTCTCAGGTTTAATATCACGGTGGATGACCTTTTTCATGGCACAGATCTCAAGGGCGGAGCAGATATCCACCCCGAGCTTTAAAACCGCCTTTTCCGGGAGCATATCGTCCCCGATAAAGGCGTTTAAAGGCGTAAGCAGCTCCATCCTAATAAGTATTGTCCATCCCACTCTGTCCTTATGCTCAACCACCTTATAATCTTCAACGCTGACAATATTCTGGATACCCTTAAGGGATTCCATGAGCTGGATCTCGCCAACGAAATCGTTGACTATTCCTGTAAGATAGGATCTGGTATCGTCCTCGGAAAGCCCGTCCGCCCTGAGCGACTCAATCTCGGAGTCATTCGCCGGGATCTTGATAACCTTGATCGCGGCCTTGCTTTCCACGGTATAATCCGTTCTCACCGCTTCATATACAACCCCGTAGGCTCCCCTTCCAAGCTGCTTTACGACCGACCATTCGGGCCACACCGAGCTTATAACATCATTTTCCATCAGATACTCCTCATATTTTATTCATGACTCTGTCATTCATATATCTTCACATAGGTAACCTTCGTGATAATTCCGTCTTTTGCGTCATAGCTGACATAGAACTTGTCGAAATCATTGGAATATATGCCGTTTTCGCCGTCTTCCTGTTTGGAAAGATTGTTCGCTTTAAGATTCGCGACTGCATTATCCTCCGTCATCCCAACAGAAATACCGTACACGGAGAAGCGGTTCACAGGCTCATAAACCCAGACGAAGAAACCGGATCCGTCGACAGCCGGGTAGAATTCGATCGCCCCGTCACAGATCACCTTTGAATCCCCATAATCTCCTGTCCCTACCTTGGTGTTCAGCCGCTCCGCCAGCTTATCCTCCAGGTTGCCGCCGTATTCCCCGATCCACTCATCCTCATATTCGCTCAGGTCGAACACATCACCGTCAGGGCCATCAAAGTAATCATCCCCCTTCACATCCCAGGGGCTTCCCTTGTGGGATGTCCAATCGGATTTTTCTTCATTATCGGAATTCCCGCCGCTTACAGCCTCACCCCGAAGCTCCACAAAACCGATATGGCCCGAGGCCTCGTTGCAGCTCCAGGTTTCCGGGTCGGAATCATAAACCTGATATTCCCCCGGCTCCAGGGCAATATCCGGAAAAACATCCCAGTTTACGTTACGGGCACCGCTTCCTTCACGGCCTGCGGCTTCCCAGACACCGATCTTTTCGTTCCCCTGCATGAGAGCGATCTTGCCGGGTTCCGCGCCATTTCCGCCATTCCAGTGATAGGTTGTGATGGCTGTGACCCGGCAGGCCTCATCGAGCACCACAGTCGTATACTTCTCCTCCGGCTCGTTTTCAACCCCATAAGTATTGAAGCTTGACCAGATCACCGGAAAGGCATCGGTTGCATAATCTTCATCCGGGGTTTTTGTTTGGGCAAACTGTCCCACTAAACCTCCGGAATTTCCGGAGTCCTTTGCTTCCGCCGGGATTCCCTGCTCTTCCTGCAGATCGCTAAGATCGAGCTCCCCATTCGCCTCCGCCTCCCGCAGCATGGCCATCGTGTCCTCATCGATTTCCATAACGTCCCCACTGTCGCCGCAGGCTGTCAGCGATACAGAAAGCAACAGCATCAGTACTCCCGCAAAAATAGTCTTTTTCATGGCTATATCCCTCCTATCCATCAATAAACGGCGTCCAATAACGATATCCGTTCTTGTACGCGTTCACTCGTTATTCCATTTACGTATTAGTTCCGGATTAAGCAACGTACGTGCACCGGAACAGAACAGCAGTGATTTCCATTAACAGGTTTACGATATCAGTTAATTATAGCATCAGTTATACTCAGAAAAACTTGCCACATTAATTTTTCAATGAAAAATTTAATGTGGCAAGTTTTTCAATAAATGTTATGCTATTATATATTGGAGATTCGTTCATATCAGCCGCTTGCAGAAATGTTTCGGCGCTCCTTTGGAGCTTAACCCGAAACTTTTTTGCAAGCAATATGTCGATAACGTTTTTGGGGGTTTTTTTCAATTGTTTACGGAACGCTTCAATCAGATCATGGCAATGACCGGGACACGCAACCGAAAAATCGCAGACCTGGCCGGAATGGATGCCTCGTCCTTCAGCAGGCTCCGAAGCGGCCGCAGAATCCCGCCGAAAACTTCGCCTACCATACGAAAAATCTCAACCGGGATATATCTCTATATGGATGACCAGAACAGGTTAGAAGAGCTTTGTGTTCTGATCGGCGCTCCGGCGGATGCCTCTGCAGAGGCGATAAAAACAGCAATGATCGAATGGATCTATGAGGGGCAGAATATCCCCAAAAAAACCCCTCAGAAACGATCCCGCTCCTCTCATAAGCAAAAGCCCGACTGCAAAACCTTCGGTATGCGGCTTGACTCCGCCATGCAGCTTGCAGAATTATCCAACATTCAGTTCAGTCATCTTGTCAATGTGGACACCTCTCTCATCAGCCGCTTCCGCTCCGGAGTCCGTACCCCGAATTCGAATCCGGTCATTGCAAGAAGGATTACTTCGGTTCTCTGGGAACGTCTGAAAAGCTTAAAGAAAACTGAGGAGCTTGCCATACTGATGCACGTTCCCGCAGACAAGCCTGACCGTGAAGCCTTTCATCAATGGCTCTGCGGTTTTGACGAACTGTATACGATAGAAGCCTATGCCGCGGAACGGCTGTCAGAGAGCTTCGACAGCTTTTCGGCCAAAAACAATGTCCTTTTGCCCGTTCCAGACGAAGTGGTTCCGGCACATATCTTAAACGACGCGCGGTATCTGTATGAAGGCTATGAGGGGCTGCGCACCGCCGTGCTGCGCTTTCTTGGAAACGCCGCAAAAAGCCGGGCAAAAGAGCTTCTGCTTTACTCCGACCAGTCCATGGAATGGATGGTCGAAGACCCGGAGTTTCGGTTAAATTGGGCTGCGCTTATGACCGCCTGCACAAAAAACGGCACGAAAATAAGCATCATACATAACATTGACCGCAGCCTTGATCAGATGAACGAGGCCATTATCTCCTGGCTCCCGCTCTATATGTCCGGCAAGATCGAGTCTTATTACCATCCGATGCCTGCAGGAAGCCGCTTTTCTTATACGCTGTTCCTGAATCCGGGGCAGGCCTGTATCCTGGCAAGCCATATAATCGGCACAGAACAGAACGGCCGTTACCGCTATGTCACCATGCCTGACGTTCTTTCGGAATGTCTGGAAACCTTCCGTTCATTGTCAGAGCAATGCCGGCCGTTAATGCAGATCACAGAGCCCTA
>JAEESA010000232.1 GCA_016286115.1 Lachnospiraceae bacterium | reverse complement strand
GAGCTGTTTGATCTTCGACTGATAAGCGTGAAGATTAAACAGCTCGCATGCTGATCAATAAGATTGATGCGGCGGAAGTTTTTGATTTTGATTTTGCGCGCTGCGAACGGAATGTCCGCGCACTGAACCGGGAGATGCCGCTTTTTCCGGTATCCGCAAGGACGGGGGAGGGGTTTGAACCTCTGACTGCCTGGCTGAAGGAGCGATTCCATGAAAGTCATTGAACTGAACAAGGTCGCCACCGCGTCCAACGACCGGGACGCTGCCGTGCTCCGGGAAGAACTGAAGGCCAGAGACCTGTTCCTCATCAACCTGATGAGCGCGGCGGGGAGCGGGAAAACCACCCTCCTGTCCCGGACCATTCAGGACCTGAAGGGACAGGCCCCGATCGGGGTGATGGAGGCGGATATCGCTTCGGATGTGGATGCTGCTGCCATCGAACACCTCGGAGCGAGGAGCATCCAGGTGCATACGGGCGGATGCTGCCATATGGATGCCGCCATGACCCGGGCTTCCCTGGATGCCTTTGATGCGGGAGAGACCAGGATTGTTTTCCTGGAGAATGTGGGCAACCTGATCTGCCCGGCCGAATTCGATACCGGCGCACACCGGAAGGTGATGATCCTGAGCGTGCCGGAGGGGGATGACAAGCCGCTGAAATATCCGCTGATGTTTTCGGTCTGCGACGTGGTGCTGGTCAATAAGATCGACGTGCTGCCGTACTTTGATTTTGATCTGGAAAAGTGCCGCGCGAATGTCGCCCTGCGTAACCCCAAGGCGAAGGTGATCCCGATCTGCGCAAAGACCGGGGAAGGCATGGACGAGTGGATCGCGTGGCTGAAGGAAGAGATCCGTATTTGGAAGGGATGATCCCGGGAGATCCGAATGGTTGTTGCGTATTACCAGGTGATGCTCGTTTTATCCATTCTGTGCACCTTTTTGTACATCTGGAACTGGAGAAGGAACGCGAGCACAAATTATCTGATGGCTTTTATCCTGACCCCGATCGCATGCGTGGGTTATCTTTTGTCTGCCCATGCCACTACCGTCGGGGAAGCTGTCATGGGCACGAAGATCGTCTATATCGGCGGCTGCTTCCTGCCGCTCGTGACGCTTCTCGGGGAATTGGCTCTGTGCGGTTTTGAGATCAAAAACTGGGTCAGGACTCTGATCTTTGCTGTGTCGTTCTGCGTCTATGGGATGGTGCTTTCGATCGGGAATAACGACCTTTTCTATCGGGATATGTATTTTACCATCGAGGACGGCATCGGCGTGCTGCACAGGAGCTACGGGCCGTTCCACACGGTCTTTTACTGCTTCTTGATCGCTTATCCGATCGTCAATCTGGCGATCCTGATCTACAGTCTGAAGAAAAAGCCTGAGGTTTCCTTTAAGAACATCACATTGCTGTTTCTGGTCATTGCCGTCGGCGTGATCTCGTTTTTCATAACACGGATCTTTGATCTCAAGGCGGAGATCATGCCTCTTGCCTATGTCGTCATTCAGGTCCTGTTCCTCATGGTTTGCGAGCGTACGTCTTTGTACAGCATCTCTTCGAGTATGTCGGATAGCATGCTGGAGCACGGCACGGTGGGGCTTATTTCCTTTGACCGGAAAAAGAATCTCCTTGTAAGCAATCAGATGGCGAAGCAGATCCTGCCGCAGCTTAAAAAATCGCGGGTGGATACGCCTCTGAACACAAAGGACAAAGACTTTGCAACGATCGATAACTGGATCGAGCAGCATATGGCGGATCCCGAAGCGGATCAGTTTTACTTTGAGAGGGATGAGAAGTTTTACGAGTGTCGTATCTTTGATCTGACGAGCGGAAAACGGGTGCTCGGATATTATGTGATCATGACGGATGTGACGATCGTCCGCCAGAATATGGATTATATGAAGAAGGCGGCGGACGCCGCGATCGCGGCGGATAAGGCGAAGAGCCAGTTCCTGACGCAGATGTCGCATGAGATCAGAACGCCGATCAACGCGGTGCTCGGAATGAACGAGATGATCTTACGCGAATCGAAGGATGAGGACATTCTGGATTACTCCAGAAACATCCAGTCCGCCGGGAAAAACCTTCTTTCCATCATCAACTCCATCCTGGATTTTTCAAGGATCGAGGACGGAAAGATGGAGATCCTGCCGGCTCGTTATGACCTGGCGTCCATGATCAATAACCTTACGCATTCTATTTCGGAACGCGCAAGGGAGAAGAATCTGGAGTTTGAAGTGGAAGTGGATGAGACGCTGCCGTCGGCCCTTATCGGGGATGACGTCCGTGTCACACAGGTCATCATGAATCTGCTTACCAACGCCGTGAAGTATACGGAAGAAGGAACCGTGACGCTGTCGATCAAAGAAGCGGAGCGGGCGGAAGGAAATGTGGTCTTAAGCGTGATGGTCCGGGATACCGGGATCGGGATCAAGGAAGAGGATATGGACAGGCTCTTCCGCTCCTTTGAACGGCTGGATGCGGAGAGAAACAGGAACGTGGAAGGCACGGGGCTCGGCATGGCGATCGTGACGAGGCTCCTTGACCTCATGGACAGTAAGCTTGAGGTGAAAAGCGTATACGGCCTCGGATCGGACTTCTCCTTCCTGCTGAAACAGGAGATCGCGGACGAGGAGCCGCTCGGAGACTATGCCGGCCGCCTTGCAAGAAGCCGTGCGCTTCTGAAGGACGATCAGGCCCATGTTTATGCGCCGAAGGCCAGGATCCTCGTCGTGGACGATAATGAGATGAACCGGAAGGTGGCCGTCAATCTGATGAAACGGAACGGCTTCACGCCGGATCTGACGGCTTCGGGTGCCGAAACGATCGAGAGGATGCGCAAGGAACAATATGATATCGTGTTCCTTGACCATATGATGCCGGAAATGGACGGCGTGGAGACCTTGAAACGCCTGAAGAAGGAGAAGCTGATCCCCGAAGGGACCGTCTTGATCGCGCTGACGGCAAACGCGGTGTCAGGTGCGAGAGAACGGTATCTCGCGGCCGGGTTCGACGGTTATCTTTCCAAACCCATCGAAGTGGATGCGCTTGAGGAGACGCTCTCGATGTATCTGCCCGAAGACCTTCTGGAAACAGAGGAGCCAAAAGAAGCAGAGGAAGAACCAAAGGAAGCGCCGGACGATTTTGCAACGCGCCTTACCGATATCGGTCTGGACACCGAAATGGCGCTGAGCTTCTGCGTGGATGACTGGGATTTCTATCGCGAGGTGCTGCAGGAATATGTGGCGGCAAAGGACGAAAAGCTTGGGGAAATGGATCATTTCCTTGCCGAAGAGAACTGGTATGAATTCAAGGTTTCCGTGCACGCGCTGAAGAGCACCTCCCGTATGATCGGGGCGGCGACTCTTGCGGAGCGCGCGCAGGAACTGGAGAATTTTGCGAGAGACCAGGAGGCGGCTTCCGTAAAGGAATTCTACCCCTCGTTCCGCAAGAATTTTATTTCACTAACAGATCAGATTGGCTCTGTTCTTCCTTCATGAACGCGAGCAGCCGTTCTTTCTCGTCTGCAAAATCCGTAAGGGCGGTTTCATAAATACTCTGCAAAACGGCGGGATCCTTTGTGTAGGTTCCGACGGGCAGGGGCTCTTTCGGAGAAATGATCAGGGCCTTCCCTTCCGCTTCCAGCTTTCTCGCATAGACCAGCGAGTCGTTGTAATATTTATGGCGATACCGCACGGCTTCCTGAATGTCCGGGTATTTCCGGAGCATGAGGCCTAAGGTCATCAGATGCTTCTGCTGGGTCCGTACCGTATCCCTCGGCCGGCATAAAACGATCACGATCCGGTCGCACCCGTCCATAAGCGCGTGCCGCACCGGGAGCGGGTCGGCAACGCCGCCGTCATAATAGAACTTCCCATCGATCTCCACGGGCTTGCAGGCGACCGGGATCGCGCTCGAAGCCATGAATACGCGGTAATCGTCTTTCGGGATATCGTCCTTGGCAAAATAGCGGGCGCTCGCTGTTTCGGCGTCTGTGGTCACCACGAAGAAATCCGTGGGGTTTTTCATCATCGTATCATAGTCCAGAGGATCCCCTCCGTCCGAATTGGCCAGCTCTCGGTAGATATAGTCGAGACCGAAAAAGTTTCCGTTTTTCCGGTAATTGGTAAAGCCGAGATACTGCGGATCCAGAACATGCTCGACAAAAAAGCGGCGGTTGCGGTCCGGCTGGTTCGCGAGGAACGAGGCCATGCAGGCCGCTCCGGCGGAAACGCCGATCGCATACGAAAAGCGGATGCCGTTTTCCAAGAGCGCATCCAGAATTCCCGCTGTATACGCGCATTTCATTCCACCGCCTTCAACAACGATTCCTGTTTTCATAATACTCTCCTTTATGAGGCAATTGAGTTGGCAACGCTTGCAAAAGCGTTGCCCGCGCGAAATTCGCAGCGCGTAAGCGCTTTCCTCTGCGAATTTCTGCGCATATTAACCTACAACATGATAGCATAAAGTTCTTTTTCGTGCTATCATAATGAACAACAAAATAATGCGGGGAGAGAGCATGTCATTTGTACATCTTCACGTCCACACGGAATACAGCCTGCTGGACGGATCCAATAAGATAAAAGAATATGTAAAACGGGTGAAGGAGCTGGGAATGGACGCGGCTGCGATCACGGACCACGGGGTGATGTACGGGGTGATCGATTTTTATAAGGCCGCGAAAGAGGAAGGGATCCGCCCGATCCTGGGGTGCGAGGTGTATGTGGCGCCGGGGTCGCGGCTGGACCGTGAGAAGGGACCGGAGGATGACCGGTATTTCCACCTGATCCTGCTGGCGGAGAATAATGAGGGGTATCACAATCTCATGAAGATCGTGTCCACGGGCTATGTGGACGGCTTGTATTACAGGCCCCGCGTGGACCGCGAGATCCTGGAGAAATATCATGAGGGGCTGATCTGCCTTTCCGCCTGCCTTGCGGGAGAGGTGCAGAAGAACCTGCGCCGCGGCTTTTACGACGAGGCGAAGAAAACGGCGCTCTGGTATGAGAATACGTTTGGGAAAGGAAATTATTATCTGGAGCTGCAGGACCACGGGATCACGGAACAGGAGACCGTGAACCAGGGGCTGATGCGGCTGCATCAGGAAACGGGGATCC
>JAEESA010000231.1 GCA_016286115.1 Lachnospiraceae bacterium | reverse complement strand
CTGCGATCTTTTCGGCCAGGTCTTTTAACGTAATGTCCGACCTGCTGTCCGAAATATTATATGCTTCTCCGTCAGCGCCTTTATCAAGGATAAACAAAAGGCCGAGGATCGCGTCCGCAACATAGGTATAGGAATAGAGCTGGTTTCCTGCGCTCTTTAAGACAATATCTTCCCCGGAAAGCGCATTGAGAATAAACTGGGAAATGGCCTTGCGGTCGCTTTTCAGCATGGAAGGGCCATAGGAACGCGTAAATCTCGCAATGCACACATCCAAGCCATCGTGTTTCCGGTAGGCCTGGCATAAAGCCTCCCCGCAGCGCTTGCTTTCTCCGTAGCCGGCGCGCAGCGTATTACAGTTGATATACCCCATATCATCTTCACGAAAATGGCTGTAATCTCCCGTATTTTCCCCATAGATCTCATTCGAAGAAGAAAAGATAAACCGTTTCAGCCCATGCTCTGCGCCGTATCGGAGCAGATGATCCGTCGCCATGACGTTCATGGATATGGTTCCGATCGGATCCTCCAGATAAGCGATGGCGTGGGTGTTGCTGGCTGCATGAAAAATAAAATCGACCGGTCCCGATTCCGGAAACGGCTGCGAGATATCGGCGCAGATAAAGGAAAAGCATGGGTCATCCCACCATCTTTTAAACCGATCCCTGCCTTTATTTTCATTTCTTCCTACCGCAAGAACACGAATGCCGCTGTTACGGCTCATCAAAACATCCGTCAGGAAGCTCCCCATCATTCCGGTGGCTCCGGTGATCAAAAAAGTTTTGCCGTCAAGCTTGCTCCAATCCAGCGAGGCTCCCGCAACTCGTTTCACGTCTTCAAGATATAAGGGATTGTCAAAAAAGATCATGATTTTTCCTTTCGCCTGTTTTATTCAAAGTTTTCCTAATCGTACAACAAAAAAACAGGACTGGCAACAATGGTTGCATACCGGTCAAAAGAAATGTAATATAGGATGAAAGGAGAGAATTCCATGAAAACTTTGTACATACATATCGGTACGCCCAAAACCGGAACCACCGCCATTCAGGCCTTTCTTGCCGAAAACACCGACGCGCTGTTTCGGAACAATTATATCTTCCGCTTTTTCCCCTTCCGCTATACGCGAAGCGTAGGTGCCATTCCCCCAAAAAGGAACGGTTTCTTTCTTCATGGGGACACCGTGCCGGATGACCCGGAACAGAATCGAAAAAAGAACGAACCACGCTTAAAAGAAGGGCTGGAACTGATCGCAAAGTGGTTTGAAGAAAAAGATAACGTAATCCTCTCCGACGAATTTATCTGGAACGAGATCCAGCGTTGGGATTTTCTTTCCGTGACCAAACAGCATGCGAAAGACCACGGCTACATCGTCAAGCTCATCGTGTTCCTCCGTCCGCAGAGCGAGTACATCGACTCCTTCTACCGGCAGCGCACAAAAATGGCCGATACCACGATGTTCTGGGAGGAGTATTTAAACAGCTCCGACATCATCACGGACTACTACGGCCATCTTTCCAACCTTGCCGGTCTTTTCGGGAAGGAAAATATCGTCGTGCGCCCCTACGAACCGAGGCAATGGTCCATCGATCAGAGCGATATCTTTCATGTCTTCATGGATACCATTGACGCGCCCTATACCGATGATTACGTTCTTCCTCCGGGCGAGAAAAATCTGAGCGTAAAGTATAACGACTCCGAGATCAAGCGCGTATTGAACTATCTCCATACGGAAAGCACCAAGGCGCAGAATGACGCCGATCTTTTCTTCCGGAGAAAAGCAAAGGAATGCTCGGTCCTGCTTCCGGACCAGGAGGCTTTCAGCTTTTTCTCAGAAGAGGAGCGATCAAGCTACATGAGCCGCTTCGAGGAAGGAAACAACCGGATCGCGAAGGAATATCTCGGACGTGACGTCCTTTTTGCCGGGGCCGGCAAGCCCAAAGTGAAATGGGACCGCTTCCACCCGACCATGCAGGATGACATCATTCTGTTCTTCGGAAACGTGACCGAGGAATTATTCCGTGAGATCAACACCTTGAAAAAAGAGAACGAAGAGCTGAAGCGCTTTTCCCTCCTGTACCGTTTCCGCAACTGGTTACGAAGGCTGCGCGGCAAACACTGAAGGAGTAGTAACTTGATCGACATTAAATTAAAGCTGCCGCCCGGCTTTCTTGAGGAAGAAGAGAGAGACGGCTATACCGTTTCTAAGAAAATGAAGGAGATCTGGGCGATCGAGCTGGATCTTCTGGCCGAGCTGGACCGGGTGTGCAGGAAACTTAATATTCCCTATACCGCGTCCGGCGGAACGCTGCTCGGTGCCATACGGCACAACGGCTTCATTCCCTGGGATGACGATATTGACCTGGAAATGCTCCGGGAGGACTATGACCGGTTCTGTACAGAGGGCGTCAGGGAATTTTCGCATCCGTACTTTCTGCAGACTGAACGCTCCGACCTCGGCTTTCACGGCCCGCACGCCCGGCTCCGGAACAGCTTAACGACCGGGATCCTGCAGGAGCACATTGACAGAAAATATCATTACAAATTCAATCAGGGGATCTTTATCGACATCATTCCTTTTGACACCGTGGTTTCGGACAAGAAGCTGCTGGAAAAGCAGATCTATGACATCCGGCATTATCGTAAGATCTACATGCGCTTGGAACGCCTCCACCATAACTTTGATCCCTCTGCGGGGAGGTCCTTTATCCGGCCGTTCAAAAAAGCGGTCAACAGCTTCATCAAAGGGCCGCTCCATGACAAACCGGTCTTCTTCCGTTGGCAGGAAAAAGTGGAGGAAGCCTGCAAACGCTATAACGACCGCACGGAGGAACCGATCATTTCAAAGCTCACGCTGCATCCGGCAGACGAACGGCTTTATGTTTACCGGGAAGATCTGGATCCGGGCCAGATCATCTCCCACCCCTTTGAATTTATGGAAATACCGATCATGAAGAATTACGACCGGTGCCTTCGGATGCATTACGGTGACTACCTGACTCCGGTGCAAAGCCCTTCCTACCACGGAACCGTATTTTTTGATACCGACCGTCCTTATACGGAATATATCTGACAGGAGAATGATCTTGGAACAATTTGAAATCGGCTATACACAGGGCGTCTTTGATATGTTTCATATCGGGCACCTGAATCTGATCAACCGCGCCAAAGAAAGATGCCGTTATCTGATCGTCGGCGTCAATTCGGATCAGCTCGTGGAATCCTATAAGAAAAAAAAGACAGTCATTCAGGAGAATGACCGCCGTACCATCATCGCAAACCTCAAGGCCGTGGATGAATGTGTGATCACAGATACACTGGATAAGGCCGTGCTCTGGCAGCAATTTCATTTTGACGCCGTCTTTATCGGCGACGACTGGAAAGGCTCACCCCGCTGGGAGCAGACGGAAAAGGATCTGGCCCCGCTCGGCGCGTGCGTGATCTATCTGCCGCGTACGGAGGGCGTTTCCGCAACGATGCTGCGTCCCTCCTTCGACAACCGCATCCACGAGAGCTGATCATTTGCAATATATTAAGATCAGCTCTGCCACATCCCGCGAGGCATGGCCGGTTTCTACCAGCCCCGCCTGTTCTCTGAACTCTTCCCACACCCTGTCATCCGGGGCCTTATCAAAGCTGAGGATCTTCTGCTCCAGTTCATCATTTGTTTCCGCAAGGGGGAACGGCAGCTCCTCCAGCCGATAGTTCAATCCCCACTTATCCTCATATTCCTTACGATCCCGGGCATATAAAAAGCAGGGCAGCCCTGAAAACCGCGCTTCAAAAATACCGCTGGAATAATCGGAAATGAACGCGTCGCAGGCAAGAAGAAGCGTCTGCATATCCGGATATTCCGTAACATTCAAACCGCCCTTGATCTCTTTAGAAGCAAAGGCTGTTCCGATCGTTTTCGGATGCCAGCGTACAAAGACGACCCAGTTTCCGCCGAATTTCTTCTTCAGCGTCTCCGCGGCCCGACTGTAATCAAGATCAAATATCTCGTCCAGCGTCATGGACTCTCTTCCGCTCCGATAGGTGGGCGCATAGAGTAAGATCTTCGCATCCTTATCCAATCCGTAGTGCTCCCTCACTTCCTTACGGAACCCATTTTTATCGGCAAAAAACACATCGGATTTCGGCATGCCGCATTTTAAGATCTCGCCCTGATAGCCGAAAGCATTTCTGTATATTTCAGACCGGTAATCCGAATTGGAAATCATAAGATCCGCAAGCTCGGAGCTCAAGGCGATCCTTCCCCTTCTCGAAACATTGGTTTCGGCAACCGCATCATACCCGATCTTTTTCATGCCGAGCCCCGCATGCCAGACCTGGATGAAATACTGCCCTTTCCGTTTTTTTACATAGTTCTCCAGATAATGCGTGGCGATCCAGACCTTGGAAGTGACATACTCATAGATTCTTCGTACGGACAGCCTTTTCACGCATTGGATGTAAGGCGGGACAACAAAATCATAGCCCTTTTCCCTCACCCAGATGATCTTGATTTCCGGGTCGAGCCGGTGAAGCTCTTCGGCGATAAACTGGCAGTTATCTCCGTATTTTTTCCCGCCGAAGCAGTTCACGAACACCTTATTTTTTTTGATCGGAAAGATGCGAAAGACGATAAAAAGAAAGGCCATCCCCATCTCGTAGCAGCGATACATTATATCATGCAGCTTTTTTTTCATTTCTTCCTCCGCTTATAAAAACATCTCAAGCGAAACGTATTGGTCCGTGATCGCGCAGCCAAGTGCGCGGTCCGGCTTTGAGCATAGTAACAAAATCTACTCTGGCAATCAGGTAGTATATCGGATATAATAGTTCACGACAAGGAGATCCGTATGAAAACACTGTACATCCATCTCGGAACACCGAAAACAGGCACTACCGCGATTCAGGAATTTCTCGATCAGAATTCCGATGTCCTGTATAAGAAGGGCTATATCTTTCGTTATATGCCCTTCCATAAGTATGCGACAAAAACCCGCCGGATCCCAAAGCGCCGGAACGGCTACTTTCTTCACGGAGACAAGCAGACCCAGCTCTCGGATCCCGACGCAAATAAAAAGCTTCTGGACGAAGGGCTCCGGACGATCGATAACTGGTTCCGGGAAAAAGATCAGGT
>JAEESA010000230.1 GCA_016286115.1 Lachnospiraceae bacterium | reverse complement strand
ACAAGGTCAATGAAGAAGGCAAACGTGCCATAAAACAGGAGCTGATGAAGGGCCATGCCGTGGCCATGGGGTATGCTGCCGATACATCAAAGCCCGGGGAGAAGGAAACCGGGATCTATATGAACCTTAACAACTGGGCGCATTACACCTATGAAGCCAAGGGCGCTACCCATGAGGTCTGCATTGTCGGCTGGGACGATGATTACCCGAGGGAGAATTTCCAGACCTATAGAGAGGGTAATATTCCGAACCCCCTTCCGAAGGAGAACGGCGCCTGGATCGTTAAGAACAGCTGGGGTTCAAAAGATACCAACGGGCATGACTGGGGCGTGGACGGATCCGGGTATTTCTATCTTTCCTATGAGGATCAAAGCGCGGAAGGCGCGGAAACCTTTGCGTTTACTGCCAACTTGAAAGGTGATCCCGTCATCTCTCAGTTAAACTTTGCCGTTCCGAACCACTTTTTCTATAAGTGCAGCTTCCCCGTAAAGGACGGAATGGTCAAAACCGCGAACATCTTTACTTCGGAGGAACATCAGCTTATCAAGTCCCTTTCAGCGAATACAAGGGACTCCAACGACAGGCTGATCTTTGAGGTCTATGTGTTGGACGAGGATGATGTGGTCCCAACGGACGGGAAGCTGACCGCCAAGGTCTCGGAGGTTTTTGAGTACGAGGGCTTCCACAGGGTGGATCTGGACACGCCGATCGAGCTTCAAAAAGGACAGAGATTTGCGCTGGTCACAAGGGATGTGAGCATGGATCAAAACGGCGGCATGTCTTACGGCTTTGAGACTGCGTTCGGTGCCCACTATACGGAGGAAGAGCTGAAAACGATCGCGGAAACAGAGAAAGGGCCTGTCTTCAATGTGGTCTGCAATAAGGGAGAGAGCCTTTTATTTAAGGACGGGAAATGGACGGATCTTACGGAGTTTGACTCCGCATCGCCAAAGGTGTCCAACTATGATGATATGTACCTTGCGTTCAGCAGAAACAACCAGGGGGAATCGGATACGCCGGTTTTGGACAACTTCCAGATCAAGGCCTATGGGATCAAACTGGACGATAGCAATTCGGTAAGGACCAACACGTTCCTCGACGGCACGGCGGCGCTTGTTTCGCAAGTGTCGGTTGATGGCAAAAAAATAGAGGTTCCGGAAACCGTTTCGGAGGGCGGGCGGATCTTCACGGTCACGTCGATCGAGACCGGCGCCTTCAGTGACAAAGCCAACAGCAAGGTCAGCTCCGTAACCGTTCCCACGAGCGTCCTTACCGTAAAGGAAGGTGCGTTTCAGGACATGAAGAAGCTGAAGAAGGCGGTATTCCAAAATAAGGATACGGAGGTGCTCGCGGATGCTTTTAAGGGAGCAAACAAAAACTGCAAGGTGATCGTGGACGATCTGTCCGTGACGACCGGGAAGGAAGTGAAGGCGTTAAAGAAAGCCTGGAAGAAGATGCTGAAGGAGGCCGGGATCAGGAAAAATCCTGTGGTTAAAAAGCATTAAACACAGTCCTTGCACACCTATCGATTTTCCGATATAATAGAAGGCAGTTTGTACACCGCATTGATCGGAAAGGAAGAGTTGCACCATGATAGAAGCAACAAGTTGTGGCGGTGTAGTCATTTTTCGGGGAAAGATACTGGTGCTCTATAAGAACTACCGGAACCGGTACGAAGGCTGGGTGCTTCCCAAAGGAACCGTGGAAGAGGGGGAGACCCATGAAGAGACCGCGCTCCGGGAAGTCCGGGAGGAGACCGGCGTGACCGCGAAGATCATGCGCTATGTGGGAGTCAGCAGTTACTCCTTCCAGGTGCCCGAGGATCTTGTGGAGAAGAACGTGCATTGGTATCTGATGATGTCGGACAGTTATTACAGCAAGCCACAACGGGAAGAATATTTTGTGGATTCCGGGTATTATAAATACCACGAGGCCATCCATCTCTTAAAATTC
Source organism: Lachnospiraceae bacterium (assembly GCA_016286115.1). Taxonomy (GTDB): domain Bacteria; phylum Bacillota; class Clostridia; order Lachnospirales; family Lachnospiraceae; genus RUG12461. The sequence goes on along the minus strand of JAEESA010000230.1, from coordinate 3,171 downwards.
GCAAATGAGAAACAGATTCTGGAAAAGGCCTGGAAGGAATATCTGGATATGAAACACAGTAATCTGTGGAAACGATACCGGGAAGCGTAGCCTATGCAGATCAGTGAAGACCTGATTTTCGGGGATAGCTTAATTGAAAAGAAGAAGGAAACGATCCTCAGTATTGAAAAGGAAACGGACGGAAAGCTCGTGCTCATCTGTCCGTCCCTGAACCCGAAGGATATGCTGGATCTGTATCCGGCCAAAGTCGTATATTCGATACAGTATCTGAAAGACAATCTCGAGATCCGCGGCGTGGCGGCGGATCATTATGAGTGCCTGGAGCTGGTCCGGAGATTGTCGGAGGAAGCAGTGAATAAAACGGGAAACGCGGATCTTCGATCGTATCTGTCCCGTGGAAACGGAGAGGCTGTGCATGGCGACGGTGCTACTGATCCTTAAAATCATCTTCCGCGTCATTCTGATCATCGCACTTGTGATCACGGTGCTGATCGCGCTCCTTTTATTCACTCCGTTCCAGTACAAGGTGCAGGGGAAGGGCAACGGAACCTTTAAGATCAAGGCGACCGTGAGGTGGCTCCTCTTTGTCCTCATATTTACCGTTGAGGCGGTGATCGGAGGGGAGAAGCAAAAGCCTAAGCTGGTGCTAAGGATCTTCGGCATCCCGATCAAGCTTCGCAAAAGAGACAAAAAGCGAAAGAAGAAGGGGAAGAAAGAAAAAAAGGCCGAAAAGGAGGCAGCGGAGGCAGCAAAAGACGAGAAGATGCCATTGGAGTCCGAACAGGGCGAGTCATCGGAAGGCAAAGCCGAAGCGGAGGCTTCCGTTGAAGGCACAGCGGGAGAGAGCGCTTCCGGCGCTGATAAAGAGGAGCCGCCGAAGAAAAAGGGCGGCAAGTTCAAAGGGCTCATGTCCGATGAGGGAAATAAGAAGGCAATCAACCACATCCTCGAGGAAGTGAAGAAGATGCTGAAGCGCATCCTGCCGAAAAGGATCAAGGCAAATGTGGTGTTCAGCACCGGAGATCCCTCGAAAACGGGAATCCTGACCGGCGTACTTTCGATGGTTCCCTATGTTTATGACAAAGGGAATAAGGTGATCCCGGATTTCGCGTCGGATGAGGCGTATCTTAAAGGAACGATCTCAGCAAAGGGAAACATCATACTGATCCGTAAGGCAATGATGGCGATCCGGCTGCTGAAGGATAAGAATGTAAGAAATCTCATTAAAAATCTCAGAGGAAAGAACCAGGAGGGGAAAAATGGCAAACACGTTTAACGAAACAGTAACCACACTTTTTAAGGGAATGGACAGCGTCATGTCCACAAAGACCGTGGTCGGGGAACCGATCCATATTGACGGGACGATCATCATTCCGCTCGCGGAAGTATCGTTCGGTGTCGGCGCAGGGATCTTCGAGCAGGAGAAGAAGAACAACGGCGGCGGCGGTATCGGCGGCAAGATCCAGCCGACAGCGCTTCTTGTGATCAAGGACGGCGTATCCAAGCTCGTGACGATCAAAGACAACGAGGGCGGTCTGGGCAAGATCCTGGATGTCGTTCCGGATGTCATCGGCAAGCTGACTTCAAAGATGGGCAAGAAAGACGGGAAGGCAGAAGACGCGGAGATCGTGGAAACGGAAGCGCCGGCAGATACAGCGGACGCAGAGTAAATGTGAATTTGAGCGGGCAGGGGCGAAGAGAGGTCCCTGCCCGTTTTCAATCTGCGCCTGCTCGCGCAGCTTTCCGTATGGCGGCGCCGTGAATATAAAAAAGAACCGGACATTGCGTCCGGTTCTTCTCTGTTGTCAAAACTAGGCCCGTTCCACCTTGCCAGATTTCAGACACTGGGCACAGACATAAAGCCGTTTCGGTGTTCCGTTCACCTTGCATCTCACAGACTTGATATTGGATTTCCACATATGATTGGACCTTCTATGAGAATGGCTCACATTGTTTCCGTAATGAGCGCCTTTCTGGCATACTGCACATTTCGCCATGATTTCACCTCCCGATCTTGATCAGAATTTCCGCTCCCTCATCGGAGCCGACAACACTCATATAATAGCAGAATGGTTGTTTCCATGCAAGAATTTTTTCAAGAGAGGCTTAAATATTTTAAATTTGCCGGCAGATCGGACAATATTATAGAATATTTTGCGGTTATGTCGTTGACAGCCTCAGTATGTTGTGCTAGGCTTTACTTATTAAATGTTGTCTAAATATTGAAGGGGGCAGAGAAAAAATGAAAAAAAATACACTGTTGAAACGAATTCAGGCAGTGCTGACAGCCTCGACTCTGATGATGGGTGTGTTTTTGACTCCGGGACCGGTCGGGGCAAAAGAAGTCCGGGATGAGGCAGTGGCGGAAGAGCTGAATACGGAAGAACCCGAAACGGAGGCAACGGTTCCCGAAACAGAGACCGAAGAACCGCAGACGGAGACAGAAGAAAAGGAAACAGAGACGGAGGAACCGCAGAAGGAAGAAAGAGCGGAATCGTCGGGGCTGGCCTACAAGATCGTCATCGATGGAAATCCCAATATGGGGATTGGCGCGACCCAGCAGCTCACAGCGACCGTATATGCGGAAGACGGAACGCTGGCGACCGTGCAGACCGTAAAATGGGAATCCGGCAATACAGCCGTTGCCACGGTGGATCAGACCGGGCGCGTGAAACCGATCAAATACGGCACGGTTTCCATTTTTGCGGAAGCGACAGATAATAGTGGTGTCAGGGAAGAGTTCAAGATCACGATCGGAACCATAAAGGTAAATAGCATCATTGTGAAATATGAGGACAGGAATATGGTTCAGGGAGGAGCGAATCAGACGCTCACAGTTGATATTTTGCCTGAGGATGCCGCAAACAAAGATGTAACCTGGTCATCAAACGCGTCCAGCGTGGCGAAAGTGGATCAGGTCGGAGTGGTTACTCCCGTAGGTCCGGGGCTGGCTACGATCACGGCGACGGCGAAGGACGGCAGCGGTGTCATGGGAAGCGTGATCATCAACGTCTGGCCCAAAATGATGAAGATGAATAAGCCGGTCAGAGTGAACGAGAAGACCCGTGAAGTAAAGCTTTCCTGGGAAACCATTCCCACGGGCACCTACTATATGCTTCAGTGGTGCAAAAACAAGAATTTTGAAGCATCCATGAAAAAAGTGTACAAGCA
>JAEESA010000229.1 GCA_016286115.1 Lachnospiraceae bacterium | reverse complement strand
CGCTTCCTCGATCTCTTCATCCGTCACATCCGGCTTCACGTTTTCCATATTGCTTCTTACCGTACCGCTCATCATCGTATTCCCCTGCGGAACATAAGAGAAAAACTGCCGCATATAAGGAGCCATCCCCATGGACTCTCCGTCTTGCGCCTCGATCCTGATCTCCCCCTCCTTCACCGGCATCAATGCCAGAAGGAGCCGCAGCATCGTCGTCTTCCCCTCGCCGGAAGGTCCGACGAGACCGATGATCTCATGAGGCTTCGCCTCAAAGCTTGCTGCAGAAAACACTTCTGTTCCGGTCTTATAGGTATAGGCGATCTTGTCCGCACAAAGGCAAAAGCCTTCCGCCCTGTGCTTTTCCAGGAACTCACTCGCTTCAGGATATTTGGAGTAATCCTCTCTCGGCATTTCTACAATGTCCATTAACCTTCCCGCAGAGATCGTAAGGCTGATCGCGGACGGGATCAGGCCGGCCAGTGTATTGACCGAACCGGTCAGCTGTCCGGAAAGAGATAAAAACATGGTCATGGTTCCGTAGCTGATCACCCCCGACCAGACCCTGTAAATTCCCCAGCCGTATGAGCTGTAGGAAACCAACAGCCCGACCAGACCCAGGATGATCGAAGTCGCGATACTCATGCGCTGGAATTCCATCTTCATATCCTTATATTCCTTCTGCAGCTGCCGCAGCCGCTGCACATAGAGCTTCACGAGATCGAACGCCTTTAAGGTCTGAATATTCGCAAAAGACTCCTGGTTAAACCCGGACATCTTCGCGCTCATGGCCATGCTCCGTTCGTTGTTATTGCGCATTCTGGCCAGAAGGGTCTTACTCATCAGCAAGGAGAACGGGATCCCGATCAACGCAAAGATCGCAAATGTCCAGTCGTATCGGATCACCATATAGAACGCGCTGAAAAAGCGGAACACATTAATGATCAGATTCGGGATAAAGTTCAGGATCCCATTGGCGATCGTGCCTGTATCGGCACCCCATCTGGTGAGCAGATCCCCGGTGTGGTAATTCGTAAGAGACTCCCAGTCGGTTTCCATGATCTTTTCGTACATTTCGGAACTCAGTTCCTGCCCCACACGGATACTGATCCAGTTGGACACATACGAAGTAAACTGGCTGATCAGGATATTGCCAATCGCCACGGCGATCATCATCGCGAAGTACTTAACGATCTCTCCGGTCTTATGGCCCGTAATGATATCCACTACATCCTTACTCACCCAGCTGGAAAAGAGCCCTGTTAATACCCCGCTCATGCCGAGCAGCGTGTAGAAGATCATGGCTACCCAATACCGCTTCGCATAGCCGTAGATCCACTTGGTCTGCCGCCACATCTCTTTCAGGCGTCCCTCTTTTATTCTTCCTGTGTAAAACTTGATTCGCTCTTTGATTGAAGACATACCGTCATTGTACCCCGAAGATAAAAAACAGGCAAGAAAAAAGGACTGCACCTTTTGGCACAGTCCCCTCGTTTACTCAATAGATTAGCATTTGCCGATATCTTCGATCCTGCAGCCGGTAACCTCAAGACCCGGTTCGGAAGTAACGACAACATCTCCGCCTCCGATGTTATCGGTGTGATTGTTCCAATAACCAAGATTAATCGTAAGTGTGGTCGTTCCGTTTCCATCCACATAAGCTGCACCATTCATATAGCATTCCACATATGTAACAGCCTGATTGAACGTAAGGATCAGCTTCTGTGCATTGCTGTTATGATCAGCATTATGCTGCCCATTCACCTGGATCCGATAATCACTGCGGCCGGTTTCCGGTCTCTGATGAATATGCGCTTCTGATGTATAGCAGGTATCTCCGCTATCAGTAAACACGCCCTCTGCAAGATCGTCATTTCCCAGTACTAACGGTTTTTCATACATAATTCTTCTCTCCTTTTTCTGCATATTTTTAAGTGTCAACTACCCCAAAGCAACAAAAATCTATATTTAGTGTATAATATCACTACTCCACCCATCTGTAAAGGGGAAATTCAAAAGAATTTTCAATGTATACTTGCGTTTAGGGTAATTCCTTGCTATAATATCTCATAATTATATGCAGTAAAAGCTTAAGCTGAAAGAAGGTGCAGACTATGAAACGATATGAAAAACCGCTTATTTTTGAAAGCTCCGATCTCGCAGAAGGCGTGTTTGCGGATAGCGGGTTGATCTCCGATGTTATAGAAGAACCCGTTCCCGGAACCGGCGAACCTCCTGTCCAGCAGGATGTTCCCAACAGTTATTCCGTTATGCAGACAAACAGATGGGACATTTATGCGCAATATAACGTAACCGTCACCAATGGTTCCGCTTCCCATGTCGATACCGTTACGGTACTGATCGGCACAACCGGAACCGTCACCGAAGTGACCGGAAACATCGCCAGTTATGAAGTTGGCAATGGCTGTGTATCCATAACCTTTAATAACTATGGAAACGGCTTTGACGGAGGCGCAACCAATACGTTCTATGTACAGGTAGCAGGAAGCGCGGACGTTGGCCTTGTTTAAGAACAGTGATAAAGGATCACCAAAAACCCCTTCCTTACCGGAGGGGTTTTTGTTTACAGCAAAACCTTCCTGAATAACCGCAGCCAGGTTTTCAATATCCTCTCCTTGGAATACCGCTCCGTATCCAGAAGCGAATTTTTGGCAAGGGCCAATCTCTTTTTTTCATTGTCCATCAAATCTTTGAGCCCCGAAGCGATTCCATCGACATCCCCTACCGGATAGAGGAGCGCATTTTCCTTATCCCTTACGACCTCCGAAACGCCGCCGGCCGAAAAGCCGACGATCGGCAGACCGTGCGCCTTGGCCTCCAGCAATGTCATCGGCAGGCCCTCTGACCGGGACAACGACACATAGATCGCCGCACTCTCATACCAGGGATCGATCCTTTCCTGATGGCCGGTCAAAACCACCTGCTTGGAAAGCCCTTTTTTCTCCAGTCCGGCAAGGACCTCTTCTTTCAGATCCCCTTCTCCGATCACGATCCACTTCCAGTCCTCATGCTCCTTAAGGATCCGTTCCGCGACCTCCGGCAGAAGATCCGTCCCCTTTATCCCGGTAAGATGGCCCACGGTCAAAAGCTCTTCTTTTCTGGGCCGCATGGGATCTGTGCGCTCCTTGGGCATCGGATTCGGTATCGCAACGACTCCCTGCTTTCGGTCCAGATACCTTCTCATCCGGCGCGCCCCGGTTTTGGACAGCGTGACGACAGCGTCCGCCTTTTTTGTGCAGAACTTTAAGATGACACGGCGGTAGGCAACCGTGCACTCATATGAAAAATCAAAATGCTCCCAGGAGATCACCTTCGTGTCCAACCCCTTTGCCGCCGGCACGCTGAGAGAATCCAGCACGATATCAATATCGACAATGAGATCCACATGGCGTTCGATCAGGAACCGGTGGAGCTTTGGAATAAAGGTAAGATATTTCGGTCCCGCGTCGACCCACTCGTCGTTCAGATAAAACCTGCGGATCCCGGGTTCGATGATAAACGTCGGCGCCGGCATTTGTTCCGTCAGGCTTAAGAAAATGAATCGGCAGTCGCTGATCCTCTTATGCAGCATATTCACGAGACGTATCGCTGCCCGCTCCGTCCCACCGTCTCTTGTGATATCTCCCGAAAAAAAACAGATTGTTTTCTTACGCATTCTTTTCCTTTCAAAAATATGGTATGATAAAAATGATTACATAAGATATTATAACGTGTATCGTTTGATTTTTCCACAAGGAGTCTGCCATGCAAAAGATCAGCATCATTGTTCCGATCTACAACGTCAGTTCCCAGCTCCCCCGCTGCTTAAAGAGCCTGAAGCTACAGACCTTTAAGGAGCTGGAGATCATCCTCGTGGATGACGGGTCTCCTGATGACTGCGGTGAGATCTGTGACCGCTTTGCCGCAGACGATCCCCGTTTTCACGTACTTCACAAGACAAACGAAGGTGTGGCCCGGGCGAGGAACGACGGGCTGAAGCTTGCGACGGGAGAATATATCGCTTTTGCGGACAGCGATGACTGGTATCGTAAAGATGCGCTCTCTCTTCTTTACTCCCTGCTGCAGAAAACCGGCGCCGATTACGCAGTCGGCGGGTGTCAGAAAGTATATGAGATGGAGGACGGTTCCCTTAAGGTCCGGCGTGAAAAAGAACTGCCTGCCGAAGAGACCGTGAAAAACAGTGATGAGGTTTTGAAAAACATCCTTACCGGCGGTTCCGCAATCTGGAATCGGCTTTTCAGGCGGGAGGTACTCGAAGGTCTCTCCTTCCCTGTCGGGCGCATCAACGACGACGAGGTCATGGCGCTTCACGCCGCAGCCCGGTGTGATCGGATCGCATTTACCACCGAAAAAACATATTACTACCGGATCCGGAAGAACAGTATTACGACTTCCGCTTTTTCCCTGCGGAATATGGACGTATACAGAAACGCAAAAGAGAATCTGGAGTTTATCCAAGCCGAGCGCCCTGCTCTTTCCCGATACGCAGAGTATAAACTGATCAAAACTCTTTTATATTGCCGGCTTCATCTTATGAAACTCCCCCGCAGTACAGAGCGGGACGAAGCCCTGGCGGAGGTCAAAGCGGTGCTGCGCGAAGAGGATCTGAGACTTTTATTCCGAAGGAGTAACTATGAACGCCGTTCTGGTCTATGAAAAACCGAAAGCCCTGTTTTTCCCGCTGCTTAAAAATGTGTATTCTCCGTTTGCAGGTCCGGTCGGCTCTCCAAAATATTACTTCTATCGGGCAGTGAATACGGTTGGCGCTCAGGCCGGTTCCTTTTACTGGGGAGAATGGAAAGACGGGAAAAAGGACGCGGATCTTTTTGTACTCTTTGACTACGGATACCAGCGCGGAATGGAAACCCTTCTGCACAAAAAATACCCCGGGAAAAAGGTTGTTTTATTTTGTTGGAATAAGATCGACGAAAAGCATCAGAGTTACCGAAAATTTTCGGATCCAAACACCATATACTCGACCGATCAAAACGACTGTCGGGAATACGGTCTCCGCTTCCAGACCATCTTTTATCCGACCGAATTGATCCATCCGTACGGCGGAGAAAAGAAACATATTTTGTTTGTCGGCGCGGACAAGGGACGTGCTGCTTTGATCCGTCAATTGGAAAAAC
>JAEESA010000228.1 GCA_016286115.1 Lachnospiraceae bacterium | reverse complement strand
GAGGTGTGCCGGAGGAGAGGATCCTCGTGGTCACGTTCACGAGGGCTGCGGCAAGGGAGATGGAGGAGCGGTTTCTGCGGTTGATGGGAAAGACGAGGAGCGGCGTGTGCTTCGGCACCTTCCACAGCGTGTTCTACCGGATCCTGAGCAAGGCTTCGGGAGGGAAGGATACGGTACTGGGACCGGGTGAACAAAGGCGGCTTCTCACGGAGGTCTGCAGGGGAGAGAAGATCGCCTGTAATGACGAAGAGGAATTTTTGGACTATGTGACGAAGGAGATCGGGAAGGCGAGATGCCGGGGGCAGATCCCTGTGGAAGAGGGCGTGCACAGGATCTATGAGAAATATGAGGAGCTGAAGAGGCGGGAGGGAAAGATCGATTTTGATGATATGATGACGCGGACGCGCGCTCTGCTTATGGAGAGAGAGGACGTGCTTTTGGCGTGGCGGGATGCGTTCCGCTTCATTATGATCGATGAGTTCCAGGACATCAACCCGATGCAGTATGAGATCATAAGGCTCCTTGCCGCGCCGGAAAACAATCTCTTTATCGTCGGGGATGATGACCAGTCGATCTACGGGTTTAGGGGGTCGGATCCGTCGATCATGCTGCATTTCCCGGAGGATTTTCCGGAAACGAAAACGGTCCTTCTGGATACGAATTACCGCTGCCAGAAGAAGGTGACGGAACTGTCGATGCGGCTGATCAGCCATAATAAGGAACGGTATGAAAAAAAGATCCGGTCCTTACGAAGGGCGCTTGAAGATCCCGTGTTCAGGGACTTTGCGGACTTCAGGGAGGAGCATGAAAGCGTGATCGAAGAGATACGGGCTCTCCTTAAAAAGGGCAGCCATTACCGGGACTTCGCCGTTCTCTTCCGGACGAATAACGAGCCGCAGATCTTAATGGAAGCGATGATGAAGGAAGGGATCCCGTTCCGTACCAAAGAGGCGCTTCCGAACCCCTATCGGCATTGGACGGTAAAGGACCTTTTTGCCTATCTGGAGCTTGCGGAAGGGGAGCTTTCGCGGCGCCTTCTGATCCGCGTATTTAACCGCCCGTTCCGTGGGCTGGAACGGGAGCTCCTTTCGGAGGAGACGGTTTCCTTTGCCCGGTTGAAGGAGAGGCTTAAAAACCGTCCGCCGGAGCTCCTTGCCGTGAAGAAGCTGGAAAAGGACCTGGACTTTGTCAGGGGGAAGCCGCCCTATGCCGCGATCACGTATCTTCGGCGCGGGCTGGGGTATGATGATTATCTTAAGAACTATGCGAATAGGCACCATATGGAAGAAGATTATCTGGCGGATAAGATCGATACCTTTCATCAGGCCGCCAGAGGCGTGCCGGACCTGAAGGCCCTGAAGGAGAAGGCTGAAGCGTTCGGGAGGGAACTCGAAGCGCAGGTCAAAGCCATGAATAAGTGTGATGACGCAGTGACGCTGGCTACGCTGCATGGCGCAAAGGGGCTGGAGTTTAAGAACGTATTCATCATCGATGCCGTGGACGGGCTCATGCCGTACCGGAAGTCCGTGCTGCCTGCGGAAATAGAAGAGGAGCGGCGGATGTTTTATGTGGGGGTGACGCGGGCAAAGGACAGGCTCTATCTGTACAGCGTTAAGAAGCTCCACCGCCACCCGGCCGTTCCGTCGCCGTTTCTGGAGGAGTGCAGGGAAGGTTTGGAAAACTAACCATAGCTGAACCGCGCACCGGCTGCGCGGTTACGGCCAATACTATTACGGTTGAGATTACATTCATAGCCTTACGATGCCATGAATAGCAACAATGCTGGAAATAAAGGAAGAACTGCATATAATGTATAAAGGTAAACGAGAATAATAAAAGGAGATTTTCTATGATAGGCACGGTACCGGGCGCGTCCATATTCGGAATGGTGCTGTCGTTTATTCTGGCGATGGCGGTTCCCATTGTGGCGGCTATTTATATGAAAAGAAAATATGACGGGAAACTGATCTGCACAATGATCGGCATAGCGGCGTTTGTCGTATTCGCTCTTTTACTGGAGCAGCTCCTGCATGTGCTGGGCGCGGTGGCGTTTGGGGATAACCTGACAAGGAATCCCGTACTGTACGCGATCTATGGCGGCCTGGCGGCAGCGCTTTGTGAAGAAACCGGGCGGTTTCTGTCGATGAAATTATTGATGAAGAAAACGCTTTTCAAGGAAAACGCTGTTATGTACGGGATCGGGCACGGCGGAGCGGAAGCGATCATCCTGATCGTGGTGTCGTTTTTGCCGAATCTGATGACGTCCATCATGATCAATAACGGGTCTCTTGAGGAGGCTTTGAGCGGCCTGGAACCGGCGGCGAGAGAGCAGACGATCAACGAGCTTTCCGTTTTATGGGAATCGCCTTCCGCCGAATTCTATCTGGCGGGGATCGAAAGGGTTACAGCGTTCCTGCTCCAGTTATGCCTTTCCTACATCGTCTATCTTGCGGTCAGATACAAGAACACAAAGTGCTATTTTATCGCCTTCGTGATACACTTTATCGTTGATGCGGGGATCATCCAGCTCAGAGAGTTTATGTCGGTTTATATCGTGGAAACCATTTTCCTTATCTTTACGCTGGTTTTAGCATACTTTACGCTGAAAAAGTACCGTTCGGAGGTTTCGGAGGAAGTGGGGCAGTTTTTGGAACAAAAATGATCTCACAGCCCGAAAAATGGTTTTACGCATGCGTATTGACGTGTTATAATGAATTTTGATGTGGTTAATGCAGACTCAGGGAGACAGCATGAGTATTAAGATCCGACAGGGTAATTTTGAAAAGATGGGGGTTCGTTCCTCGGAACATGAGGCGACCTTCACTTTTGAGTGTAAAAACGGAGACAACACAGCCATCCTGCTGTACCCCAAAAAAGGGGGAAAGGAGATCAGGGTCGATATTCCGGCGGATTTCCGGATCGGGACCATGGTATCCATTACCGTACAGGGGATTTCGCTGCTGGATTATGATTATAATTTCGTGCTGAACGACCATGTGATCAATGACCCGTACGCGGTTTCCATCGTCGGGCGTGAAAAATGGGGCGATGAATCAAGGCTGCAGGAGGGCTTTGTTCCGAAAAGCCGTTTCGTGGTGTCAGACTTTGACTGGACCGGGGACCGGCGGCCGAAGCTCGCGGATGAAGATATGCTGATGTATAAGCTTCATGTCCGCTGTTTTACGATGCAAGGCAAAGCGAAGGGAAAGGCGAGAGGGACGTTCCGCGGCGTGGCGGAGGCGATCCCGTATCTTAATGAGCTTGGCGTGACGGTCGTGGAGATGATGCCGGTGTATGAGTTTGAGGAACTGATGCAGCCCGCGCCGAAGAATACGCTTCTCAACTATGCTTCCTGGAAAGCCGAGCGTGAAGAGAAGGAAACGAAAAAGAAGGTAGAGAAAGCGCCGGTCAAGCTGAATGTCTGGGGCTATCGCGATGCGAATTACATGGCGCCGAAGCTTTCCTACGCCTGCACAGACGACGCCGAACGGGAGCTGAAGGAGCTTGTGCACACGCTGCATGAGAACGGCATGGAATGCATTTTGGAATTCTTCTTCCCCGAAGGGCACAGCGGCGGCTATATCGTGGAGATTTTACGGCACTGGGTGAGAGACTATCATATCGACGGCTTTCATCTTCTGGGGTACGGCATCCCGATGAACCAGATCCTGACGGATCCGCTCCTTTCCGATACCAAGATCTTTGCACCGGGCTTTACCGAGGAATTTATCTCCGGAAACAAGGAGAAAAACCGGCTGTTTGTATATAATGAAGAATATCTCTATCCGGCGCGGAAGATGCTGAACCGGCTGGAAATGAACTTGAACGACCTGGTGCGGGAGATCGTGAAAACGCACGCCGCGCAGGGCTTTGTGAACTATATCGCCGCGAATAACGGCTTTACGATGAACGACCTCTTTTCTTATGCAGAGAAGCATAATGAAGCGAACGGAGAGGGCAATATCGACGGAAGCAACTGGAACTACAGCGCCAACTACGGCGAAGAGGGCGTCAGCCGCCGCAAAGCGGTGCTTGCGGACCGGAAAAGGCAGCTCAGGAATGCGTTTTCACTGCTCCTGCTTTCCAAGGGCGTGCCTCTGATCTATGAGGGAGACGAGTGCGGCAACAGCAAGAACGGGAACAATAACTCCTATTGCCAGGACAATGCGATCTCCTATGTGGAGTGGTCGGTGCGGAAAAGGGACAGGGAGCTGACGGAGTTTATCAAGCAGCTTATCGAGTTTAGAAAGAACCATCCGGTGCTGACGGACCGCGCCATGTATACGCACACCTGCCGTCCGGAGAGCGGGCTGCCTGAGATCAGTTATCACGGTGAAAATGCCTGGATGAGCGGGCCGGAGTACGGAAGATGCGCGATCGGCATTTTGTATTGCGGAGAATATGTGCTGATGCCGAACGGAAAACCCGATGACATGCTCTATGTTGCCTACAATTTCATGGGCGGGCAGCAGTCCCTGGCGCTTCCGAAGCTGCCGTACGAAGGCGACTGGATGAAGATCATGGATACGGCCGTGGAAGGGGAAGCCTTCCTTGAAACGCCGGAGAGGACGCGGGATCAGAAGATCATGCTGCCGGGCCGGTCGGTGCGGATCTATATCGGGCAAAAGAAACCGGCAAAAAGAAGGAAGAAGAAATGAACAAGGCGGTCATGCATTTTGCGACCATTACAAAACATCGCCACCTGGTTCGGAAATACTGCTTTATGGCCGGTCTGTACTGGCAGGGTCTGACCCACGATCTGTCCAAGTACTCACCGGCCGAATTTCTGGCCGGAGCCAGATATTATCAGGGGAACCGCAGCCCGAATAACGCGGAACGTGAGGCGACGGGCGTGTCCAAAGCCTGGCTCCATCATAAGGGGCGGAATAAGCACCATCTGGAATACTGGGTGGATTATGGGCTCGGGGATTCTGTGGGGCTGCAGGGCATGCTGATGCCCGTGAATCTGGTGGTCGAGATGTTCTGCGACCGGATCGCAGCCTGCATCGTGTATCAGAAGGAAGAGTATACCGATGCGAGCCCGTATGAGTATTATGAGAGGGGAAGAAAGCATCTGCTTCTTCATCCCCGCACCAGAAAGCTTTTGGAGCGCATGCTCAGGATGCTGAAAGAAAGAGGCGAGGAAGAAACCTTC
>JAEESA010000227.1 GCA_016286115.1 Lachnospiraceae bacterium | reverse complement strand
TCCGGGTTGGAAGCCCCCGGATTATTCCGTTGAATCGGTCTGCAGGACTAAATGCAAACTTTTACCCATTTTCAGGAAAGTGGCATTAAGTCTTGCAAAACTGCCGCCAGTTTCCTTTTTATGGTCTCCAATGAGCAGTCATCATGACGAAAAAAAGCGGTATTGCAAGGGTTTCTGCACTCTCCTATCTTGCCATAACCCTTGCAATACCGTATTATTGGGATAATCTTGCATTTAGTTTTTCAACTAACGACAGCGTTTCAGGTGAGGAACGACTTGTCACGCACAGGTTCTTGTAATAAAATAGTAACGGTTCAGAACGCTTTGGTTTCTTCCAGTTTCGGAAGCATGCTATGAATGGTTTTGAGGTTGACTGATATGGATATCCGAGCAATCTTCGAAGACAATATCGACGAATATTCTGACTATGTGGACGGTGATGTTGCCGAAAACATGTCACGACTGCGCTACCGCGGTATCGCGGTCCACGATCCCGATGGGGACGATCTTCTTTCCCTTCTGATCTGGGAGCTGAAGTCTGTGGAAGACCGGAAGAATACCGAATCGGAGCTCAAATGGATCTATGCAGCGGATCCTTCTTTCCTGTCTCCTCTTCTGAAGGGCTATCATAAAGAAGCCGTAAATGACGAGGTAGAAAAGACTTTTTTTGAAAGCACCTCCCTGGAAAAGGAAAAGGAAGCAGCTTTGGAGGAATGCGGCTTTACTCTGGAATCGGTCGAAAGCAAAGATATTACCGTTACAATCGATGACTGCAAAGCACTTGCCATAGCAAGAAAGAACGCCCCGCCTTATGTGCAGAGTATCATTTTCCTGGATTATCAGGAGTTCTATCAGGGGATCATGAATATCCTTTTTAAATATGACAATCCTTCCCAGGAGGATCTTGCCTATCTACCCAAAGAATGGTATGAGCAGTCAGTTTCCTGCTTCACAAAAACAGACGGCAAGGTCACAGGACTCCTGCTGGTACACGCCTGCCCTTCTGGCGTCCTGATCCCTATTCTCTATTTTGCGGTAGGAGCAGACTATCGAAAGAATCTGCTTGAAATGTTGCGGTTTTCCATTGGCCGAGCAGCGGAGATCTATCCAGGAAATACCTTGATCCGTATCCACCGGAGAAACTCCGTAGTAAGAGATCTCTCCGGAAAGCTCTTTCCTGATAAGAAGGGAGAACCGGCCGTGGTCGGGGAGCGTGCGGAAAAAGAATAGAAAGATGAACGAAGAACTTACCCTACTGGAAATTTCACCCTATTACCTGAATACACTGATGATCGATCTGGCATTGGAATTCGCAGCGTTTGTGATCATTGTTCTTTTGATGGTGCAGTATGCCCGGCGAAAGCACAGGACTCTTGAACTGTCCTTTTTCTTTCAGATGTGCTTATGCAATCTTTTCATGACTCTTGCCTTTGCAATCTTTGATATTGTTCCGGTAGTGTGTCCGTTCGATGCAGATACCATTATTTATCATTTCGTCATCTGGAATATCCTCCTCTGGATCATCCTTCGGATCTTTTCTGTTACGCTTTTTGCGCGATGGCTTGTTTTTGTGGATTACACTCTGCATCAAAGCCAGGATCTTCTGCGCAGGCGATATAAACCTCCTATGGCGGTGTATATCGCAGCTATTGTCATGCTGTTTTTGAGCATTCCCGTTGCACTCCATGTCAGCCATAACGCTGTATCCCCGTTATGGATATTTGCTTACTATGCGCTTTCCATCGTGCCCTATGTCATCATGATTTTCTTCATCGTGGCGGCTTATGTCATTTTGTATCGGGAAAAGAAGTATAACAGGATCCCGGCCTATATCCGGCTGACCCCGACCACGCTCTGCGTGATCGCGGGCTTTGTTGCAGACATGTTATGGGGAGATATTGCCCTTCTTCCCCTTTTCTTTGCCCTGGGACTTTTATTTGCAAACTATTTTATGTATCGGCGACTCAGATGGATCGATCCGAAGACCGGCTTCTTTAACAGAAAATATCTGCCGGAACTGATCCGCTTCGCAAAAAAGAAGCAGCTTACTGGCGCTACCATGATCCGGTTCCGGGTGGAGCAGGAAAACGAGGCTGTGGAAATGCTGATCAGATCCTGGTCACCAACGCACTCCAGAGTCATCACCATGGGAGACGGCCTGTTCCTTCTGGTGTCCGAAGCAGTAAAGGACTCTATGGCAGAACGCTTCATTTCTCTTCTTACGGAACATGCGAACGATCTGGGGATCACGGCGGAAGCCGGTTATGAAACCGATCCCGAAGCCCCGGTGGAAATGATCTTAACAAAATATATTCCGCAAAAAGCAGTCTGACGCGGATCCTTCTTTTATCACTGCCAGCTACTGCGCTGCCTCCCGGTTCATCTGCTTCGGCAGGTAAATGCTGTGGGATACCAGCTGATCTTCCTCTGAAACGTAAGCCTCCTCGATGCCGTCCCGATGCAGGATCCTTTCCTTCACCTTCGTTTCCGTTCCGCCGGAGAATTCGCCCTTTTCCTGGTCGTAATGAAGCTGAAACTCCTGCGCGACCTGTTCTTCCTTTCCCACGAGGTTCTCCAGCCAGACCAGTTCCACCTCGCTTCCCTTATCCTTAAACATCGTTGCAGCCGTATAGCGATAGGGGTGCAGAGCATCCGGGGCACCGTGCTCGTTCGAGTCCCTGACCAGGAGGTTGTCTCCGTTGATACCGTAAACCAGTACAAAATGATTCTGGTATAGCACGCCAACGGGACCGTTTCTGAGCTGTGTCCCGAGGATCTCCAGAAACCGCCGCTTTCCGAGTGCCAGGTTGCCGCCGGCTGCGCCGATATGGGCACTCCGGACAGCGGTGTTCGGGAGTTTACGAAGTACATAATCGCCGAAGATAGAGGGATTACCCGTTTCTTCTCCCCGCATCATCCGTTCAATGAGCGTCTTCCCCGCATCATACTGAGCGCGGTTCGTAAAGCCGGAGTCCTCATACTTCGGAATGGGCATATTCGTAAACCGAATGTCATCGAGGCTGGCAACCTTCTTCGGCGCATAGGCGTTCATCATCCCCGACAGGCAGCATGCCCAGCAGTACAGAGTATTCACCCCCTGGGATTCATAGGGGATATGCGGCCCGTTTTCGGGAGCCATCTGATTCGGATCATACTCAACATGCGGCGGTTCCGGGATCATATCATGCCGCGCACGGTAATAGCCCACAAGCCATGCGTATGCGCCCTTTAACTCCTCCTTGACGCTCTTCTTCCAGAAATAATCCGAGGTCTCCCTGCGCTGACCATTTTCCTCGATATAGTAATATTTCTGTTCCATGTACGGCGAACGCCTTTTGGTCAGGTCTTCCAGACCCTTCGGTATCTTATGGCAGTTGGTAAGAAGGATCTGTTCGTATCCGGCCTTGTCTTCGTCTCTGTATTCCTCAGTGGTATACACCTTGTTTTTGTTCGCCAGAGTCTCCAGCACCTCGGGCGATCTCTCGTCAATGTATATCTTTGTGCCTGCGGTAAGTTCCGGTCCGATGGGGATATTGGGATCCATGTTCTGAATGACCTGTAGCTGCGGCTCCTTGCTTTCTGCGGATTTTTTCTCCTTCTTTTCGGGTTTTTTATCCTCCTTTTCGGATTCCTCCTTTGTGCCGAGGATCTCAGAGGTTTTTAAGAATTCAATCCCGTAGAGCTTTTTTAAGAGCGCACGCTGCTCCGCGGAAGGGAAGTCTCCATCCATATCGTTCAGATTCCTGTTTCCCATATGCGCAAGCATATATTTCACTTCGGCAAGCTCACAGGCCGGTACGGAATCCCGTCGGTTTCCGATATCCTTTAATCGCCGATAGGGAGAGCTTAGCTTCAGCGCCTTAATAATACTGCCCGGGAGCACTTCCTTCCGGATTTCGCAGAAGCGCTTATAGGTCACCTGACCAATGACGGACTTGTCTTCCTCCTCCTTCATGAAATTTTGGAGCGTGTCTGACATCTGTTCCACAACCGTTAAGCGCATCAGCCTCGACTGAAAGTCGATCTTTGTGTTTCGGTTCTGATAGGTCTGCTCATCGATCAGGGAGTCGTCCCCTGTGATCTCCTGCGTATGTTTTACGTACAGCTCTCCGCTTTGTGCTATGACGGACATCTGTTTTTCCAGCTTCTGATACGCTCCGAATTTTTTTACCGCCTTTGCTTCTTCCAGAACGCCGATCCCGGCAAAGTCCTTAACCAGGGTAATGAATGCCGATATTTCCTTCTTTGGAATCTTTTCTATGGCAATATCCGTCATCATGGCAGGATGGAACGGGACAAGCTTTCCGATCAGCTCTTCGAGCGCATCATCCACCGCAATGTTCATTCCCTTCATTTCATTTACAACCTGACTTTGCAGCTGCCTGATGCGTCCCCTTGCGGCTCCCTCATAAAGGCGGATGAGCTCATACTCGTTTTTTCGCCTTTGCCGGATCTCCCGAAGTTCGGCAGCCGAATACAGATTCAGCTTTTCCTTTACAAAGAGAACACTCTCCCCGGTGCCATACATTAACGGTGTGCCTTCACGAAACGCGTCCTGCCAGATCTTTCTTTCTTCGCCGGCGGAAAGTGACGGGCCTTTCAGCTTCTGTCTGCTTTGTGTTTCCGTCACTACGACAGAAACATCATATCCGCGCGAAATGTCTGAATTTTCGAAGATCTCCTGATCGGCATCAAAAACCATCGTCCCGTTCTGACAATAATTCATATAATAATCGCCCAGATGATTGTAAAATCCGCGGTTTAAGTGAAGGAAATCAGAAAAATCATCCTCCTTGACCAATCCCTCCTTTGCAAGAAGAGAGCCAAGGGACATTTTTTCACCGCCAACCACACAATCCTTCAGTTCGGTCATCTCGAGGGCATCCTGCCCGAAATTCCACCGGGTGTAAATCAAAGGCTCGGACGCTCCGACCGCATTCATAAAGCATCCGATCGGAAGCTGATCCGGCAGTGAGCCATATGTGCTCTCCATCCGCTTTACGGCATTGTATTCCAGATAAAACATCTTCTTTGCACTGTTAAGCCATCTCTTTTTTGCGTATGCAAAGTCCTCCGGTGTCTTCACCTTCATATTTTGCGCGATCACAAATCACTCAAAGATCTCCAAAATCTCCTCATTGAGAACCTCCAGCCCCACATGATAAAAGATCATGTTAAAATGCC
>JAEESA010000226.1 GCA_016286115.1 Lachnospiraceae bacterium | reverse complement strand
AGGAGGAAAAGGAATGCTGGACTACATTCTCTGCAAATACATCCCCGTCCGATGGCTTTCCCACAATGCTTCCATAATGAACCGGGATTGCAATATCCGGACGTAATGTATTCACAAGCTCCGCTGCTTTCTTGGCATCCATAGTATAGGTGCCGCCGATAGGAACTATGGCTATATCACACTTCACAGCCTTTGCCTCCTTGGTGGCATCAGTATCTCCTGCAATATAGATGCGCTTGCCGTCTATCCTCAGCACATATCCAACCCATTCCGCACTCTTGGGATGGAATGGCTTTAGCGTGTTATATGCCGGAACGGTCTCAAACTCCAAACCACTGATCTCTCGATAGACCGCAGGCTTTACGGTTTCTAATCTGCCTACTTCATCAGCCACTTCCTATGCTTTTGACGCCATTTTCTCAGGTACTACCAATACACTGCCGGACTTAGCGACCTTTCTGATATCCTCCGGCGAGAAATGGTCATAATGATCATGTGTGATCAGAACAAACGCCGCATCTTTCGGCGCCTCCTTCATCTGAAACGGATCCACATAGATCCTCCCGGCTTCGCTTTCTATCCTGATGCTGTTCTGGCAAAATACTTCAATGTTTTCGGTCATATTTCCCCTCCCTTAAACGCCAAAAAAGTGCTTCGCGATCATCGTATCGTTTTCTATCTGTTCCCGCAATTCTTCCTGCGATGAAAACCGTTTTTCTTCCCGGAGGAACATGAGAAACGACGTTTTCGCCATCTCCCCGTAAAGGTTCCCCTGATAATCGAGAAGATGCGTTTCAAGCCCCAGGACATGCTCCTTAGAAACCGTCGGCTTGACGCCGAGATCCGAGATCCCGGAATAAAGCTCTCCCCCGATCTCGGTTTCCGTAAGATAGACGCCAAAGGGCGGAAGGAGCTTGTCTTTATGCGGGACAAGGTTTAAGGTCGGGCGGTGGAAAAACTTCTTCCCGAGCCCGGTCCCGTGAATGATGCGTCCGGTCAGATAATAAGGATAGCCGAGGAGATGATTTGCGTTTTCCATATGCCCGTCCAGGATCTCCTGGCGGATCCATGTGCTGCTGATGTCGCGCCCCTGCTCCTTTTTCTTCGGAACGATCACGCTGCGGAAACCGAAATTCCCTTCTTCCCGTTTCAGGAGCGCTGCATTCCCTTTGCGGCCACGCCCAAAGCAAACGTCGTCAGCGCCCACAATGCAGGCCATCTTCAGCCGTTCCCGTAAAAATTTAAGGAAGTCCAGAGCCTCCATGTTTTTGATCTCTTCCGTAAACGGGCATTCGATCAGAACATCCACGCCGATCTTCTGAAAGAGCTCCGCCTTTTCTTCCGTTGTGGAAAGCCGGCCTTCGGAAAGGTCCATGGTAAAGGCGATGACCACTGCCTGCAGCCCCATTTCCTTTTCCCTGAGGAGCTCCGAGAGAAGGTATTCATGTCCCAAATGCACCCCGTCAAACTTACCGAGGGCGATCACGCTTTCCCTGTCCGAATACGCTTTTTTCAAGTCCGTTTCGATCTTCAACTTCTTACTCCTTTGGCTGTATCGGGATCAGGATCTCTTCCAGCCTGCCTTCCGATAAAGCGGCCTCCACCTCTTTTACCGTGCGCGCTTCCTTCAATGTAAACGTTCCGACCCTGGTCCGCCGCAGCGCCTCCATGCAGGCTGGGCACGCGGCCTTTTTCCCGATGTCTTCGCATAAGGTACGGATATAGGTCCCGCCGGAACAACTCACGGTAAAATAGAGCCGCGGGCTTTCAAAGCCCGTAACGGAAAGCCCGGTGATCTCGATATGGCGCGGCTCCCGCTCCACGGTGATCCCTTCTCTGGCCAGCTCATAGAGCTTTTTCCCCTTCACCTTTTTCGCCGAATACATGGGCGGGATCTGGTCATACCCGCCGAGGAAGGAAAGCGCCGCCTGTTCGGCTTCTTCCCCGGACACATTCACCTCGGCCTCTTCCAGTACGGTTCCCGAAATATCCTGGGTGTCCGTTCTTTTCCCGAAAAGAAGTGTCGCTTCATACTCCTTATCGTGCTTGGTTAATGTGTTGACCAGCTTCGTGGCTTTCCCCACACACAAGACAAGAACGCCCTCCGCGTCCGGATCGAGCGTTCCTGTATGTCCTATCTTTTTCACTTTTAAGAGGCTGCGCATTTTGGCAACCACATCAAAGGAAGTCCATCCCTTCTCTTTATTGATGATCAGGATTCCGTTTATTTCTGCCATCAAAGATACCCTTCCATTTCCTTTACGATCTCACGGAGCACTTTCTCGGGATCGTCTTTGATCGTT
The DNA here is from genome assembly GCA_016286115.1 of Lachnospiraceae bacterium. Lineage (GTDB taxonomy): Bacteria > Bacillota > Clostridia > Lachnospirales > Lachnospiraceae > RUG12461. Next base: position 2,902 of record JAEESA010000226.1, on the reverse strand, counting down.
GCGCCCGCCGCGCGGATATGCCCGCCGCCTCCGTATTTTTTGCAGATCTCGGCGCAGTTGACTTTTTCGGAAGACCTGAGGCTGAGCTTAAACGTCTTATCCTCATTCGCGTAAAGAAGGATCGACGCTTCCACGCCCTTTGTATTTCGAAGCTGGGCTACGATCCCCTCCGTGTCCCCGTAGGCGGCTCCCGCCATTTCGTAATCCTCATCATAAAGGATCGACGAGATCAGCTGTCCGTCCACATGAAGGACGCTTTTCATCAGCGCCCGACCCATGAGGCGGTTTTCCGCGATCGTCTTCTGAAAGAAGGTGTCGCTCACGATCCGGGGATAGGGGATCCCCTTATCCATCAGATTCCCGACGATCTCCATCGTACGTTTTTTCGTGGAGGAATACTGGAACACTCCGGTATCATGCAAGATCCCTGTGTAAAGGGCTTCCGCTGCTGCTTCTGAAATAAGATCATCCTCCATCATTTCATATACCAGTTCGCAGGTGGAGCTGGCGTCCGGCACAACGTAATTCTCTTCCGCAAAATTATTATTGCTGACATGATGATCGATACATAACGTATGCGCCGCATTTACAAAATAAGGGAACGCTCTTCCGAGGCGTTTTTCATCCCCGCAGTCCAGCACGATGAAAAGGTCAAAGGGGTCCTGCGCAGGATAATCCATCCGGATGCGGTCCGAATGGCGAAGGAACGTAAATACCTCCGGAACGAATTCCAGAAAAACCGTCGCCTCGATCTCCGGGAAATTATCACAGAGATAGTTATACACGCCGAGACAGCTCCCGACGCAGTCTCCGTCCGGCTTTACATGACCGGCGATCCCCACGGTTTTTTTATTCTTCAGGAGGTGTGTCAGTTTCTCCATGCTCTTTCCCAACGATCTCCTCTATCTTTCTTGTCATTTCCACACCATAGGAAATGGAGCGGTCTCCCAGGAACCGGATCTCCGGTGTGTTCCTCAGGTTCAGATTATGGGCGAGATTATGCCGGATATATCCTTCCGCGCTGCGCAGGCCCTCGAGCGTCTTATTCAGTGCCTCTTCATCTCCGTAAACCGAGATATAAACCTTGCAGGTCTTCAGATCCGGCGCCACCTCCACCGCAACGATGCTGGTCATCGGCGCGATCCTCGGGTCCTTGATCTCGCTTCTGATGATCTCCGAAAGCTCCCTCATGACTTCCTGATTGACACGCTGGTTTTTTGCACTGTTCTTTCTCATGTCGTCGTGGGCTTCGCCTTATTTGCTAAGCCACTCCTCCTTTCGTGCAATCTGGCCTTATCTTTGTACCTCGACCATCTTATACGCTTCGACCACGTCGAGCTCTGCGATGTCATTGAAGCCCTCGAATACAAGGCCGCATTCATAGCCGGCGCGGACTTCTTTTACGTCATCCTTAAAGCGCTTGAGTGAAGCAAGATCACCGTCGAAGATCTGATTGCCTTCTCTTGTGATACGGCACTTGCAGCCGCGTTCGAAGATACCGTCCAAAACATAGCTGCCGGCGATGTTGCCGATGCCGGAAGCCTTGAAGATCTGGCGGATCTCGGCATGGCCAATGATCTTCTCCTCATAAACCGGATCAAGCATGCCTTTCATGGCTGCTTCCACATCTTCGATGGCGTTGTAGATCACCTTATAAAGCCGTACATCCACGCCCTCGTTCTCGGCCGTATTCTTGGCCTGCGGATCGGGACGGACGTTGAAACCGATGATGATCGCGTGTGAGGCCGAAGCCAGGATCACGTCGGATTCGTTGATCGCGCCGACGCCGCCGTGGATGACCTTGACGACCACTTCGTCGTTGGACAGCTTCTCCAGCGACTGGCGCACGGCTTCGACCGAGCCCTGCACGTCTGCTTTCACAATGATATCCAGTTCCTTTACATTGCCGGCCTGGATCTGGCTGAAGAGATCGTCGAGGCTCATGCGGCGTCTCGTCTCTTCCAGAAGTTTTTCCTTATCCTGCGTCACATAGGTATCCGCAAAGTTATGTGCATCCTTTTCGGAATCGCAGATCACGAAGGTCTCGCCGGCATCCGGCACCGAGGAAAGACCGAGGATCTCCACCGGTGTGGAAGGCCCTGCTTCCTTTACTCTCCTGCCGTTCTCATCCACCATGGCGCGGACCTTGCCGTAAGCGCTGCCGCAGGCCATGGGCTGGCCGACCTTTAAGGTACCTTTTTGCACCAGCACCGTTGCCACAGCGCCGCGTCCTTTATCCAGCTGCGCCTCAATAACGACACCGCGGGCATTCCGTTTCGGATTTGCCTTCAGTTCAAGGACGTCTGCGGTCAAAAGCACCATTTCCAGAAGGTTATCAATACCTTCATGCGTGTGGGCGGAAACCGGCGCGAAGATCGTGCTGCCACCCCAATCCTCCGGGATCAGCTGGTGCTCGGAGAGCTCCTGTTTTACCCGGTCAATATTTGCGTTCGGTTTATCGATCTTATTGATCGCAACAATGATCTCGATCCCGGCGGCTTTTGCGTGGTTAATGGCCTCCACGGTCTGCGGCATCACGCCGTCATCCGCCGCCACCACAAGGATCGCGATATCCGTGGACGAAGCGCCGCGCATACGCATGGCCGTAAATGCTTCATGACCCGGCGTATCGAGGAACGTGATCTTGCGTCCGTTGATCGAAACGACATACGCACCGATCTTCTGCGTGATCCCGCCGGCTTCGCGGTCGGTCACATGGGAATCCCTGATCGCATCCAAAAGCGAAGTTTTACCATGATCGACATGGCCCATAACCGTAACAACCGGCGGACGTACAACCTGCTCCTCCGGATCGTCTTCAATTTCTGGAATCTCGGTAGGATCTTCTTCCGGCGGTAACGGTTGCACATCGACCCCGAATTCGTTGCCGACCAGTGTCGCA
>JAEESA010000015.1 GCA_016286115.1 Lachnospiraceae bacterium | reverse complement strand
GGAGGAATAGATGAAACGAAACAGCGCCATTCTGTCAGATCCGTAACAAGGCAGCTGGTCTACAACATGATGCTGGTCATAAAGAAAACCAAGGTCAAAAAGATGCGGGCGGATCTCTCTTTATATGGAGACTCCTTAACGTAGGTGTTGAAGTGAAGGGGCAAATGGTGGTATTCTGAGGGGGAGGGGAAAAGAAGGAGGGTTTACTTATGTTAGTTGAAACAAAGGCAAGGATCGGCGTGTTTTCGATCGCACTCGGGGCTTATCTGCCGCAGTTTCCGTCGCTGGTGCCGGAATTTGAGGCGCAGTTTGAAGCGTTCAAGAAGACGCTGCCGGATACGGTCGAGATCATCGACGGCGGAATGGTGACGACGAAGGAGCAGTCGCAGGCGGCCGGGGACAAGTTCAGGGCAGCGGATGTGGATCTTGTGATCATGCAGCTTCTGACCTATGCCACGTCGTACAACATGCTCCCGGCGGTGAAGGATCTGAATGTGCCGGTCGTGCTGGTGAATGTGCAGAAACTGAAATGCCTGGATCTGGATACGGCGGATACGGCGGCCTGGCTCGGCGAGGGCTATGCCTGCGGCGCCGTGGGCGAGATGGTGGCGGACTTAAACCGCTATGGAAAACGCCACGCAGTGATCACGGGCGTGGTCGAAGGTGGAGACGAGGGCGTTGCAAAGGAGATCGACGAGTGGTGCCGCGCGGCGCAGGTGAGACGGCGCTTTAGAGAGACAAATCTCGCGCAGATCGGCCGTCCTTATCCCGGCATGATGGATCTTTATATCGACGAATCCAATCTCTATCACCGGATGGATCTTTACACCAAGCAGTTTGATTGGGAAAAGATCTGGGCGATCGCGGATGATATCAATGACGAAGCCGCGATCAAAGCGAAGGCGGAGGACATCATCAATACCTTCGATATCGAAGGCGGCGGGACCGTGGAAAAGGTCTGGGAGATGGCGAAATATGTGGTCGCCTTTGAGCAGTGGGTGAAAGATGAAAAGCTCGGGCTTGTGGCATCGCATTATGACGGCTATGCAAAGGGCCAGGCCGGCGTCGTGGATTCGCTTCTGATCCCCGCGTTTTCGATGCTGATCAAGCAGGGAACGGCCTGCGCCGTGGAAGGGGATATCAAGGTCGCCATGGCGATGAGCATTATGAAAACGATCTGCGGAACCGGGCAGCTTTCGGAATTCTACACCATTGACTTTAACGAGGATGTGGTGCTGATCGGACACAGCGGCTCCGGAGACGCGGACATTTCGCAGGCGAAGAAGCCGACGATGAAGATCGTGGATGTGTTCCACGGAAAGACCGGCGGCGGCTATCTCACGCAGTTCTATCCGCCGACAGGGCCGATCACCTATCTTGCCATCACGCAGGACATGGACGGGCACTTCAAATTCATCGTCGCGGAGGGCGTGAACGAAGAGGGGAAGATCTTAAACAACGGCGACACCAATATGCGCACCCGCTTTACCTGCGGCGCGAGAGAGTTCACGAACCGCTGGTGCGAATGCGGACCGACCCATCACTTTGCCGCCGGCGTCGGCCGCCACATCGAGACGATCCTCAAGGTGGCGAAGATCTTCGATGTGCCGGTGGATATCGTGACGAGGTAATTATTCAATCCGGATATTATTTTGTGGCTTTCTGTGGAAAATCCTGCAGAAAGCCACTTTTTTAATGCGTAATTCAATAAACGGCATAAAACCATAAGAAAAAACAACAAAAACAAACAGAGATATGTGGTTTTGTGTTGACTTCACAGCGGAAATGTCCTATAATTTCATTCATACGGGAGATTAGAAGATGGAAGAAAAACAACGGATCATACAGGAACTGGTTCCGGGGAAACAGATCACACTGGCGCATATCATTGCAAATCCGGACGAGGCCTTATATGAAAAACTGGGGTTAAAGCCTGCCGCGGATCAGGACCGGGCGGCGATCGGCGTGATGACGGTGAGCCCTGCGGAGACGGCGATCATCATGGCGGACATCGCGATGAAATCGGCGGGGATCGAGCTGGGCTTTGTGGACCGGGTGTCGGGATCTTTGATCATCACCGGTTCCGTATCGGCGGTCGAATCTTCGGTGCAGGCGGTGATGGCTTACTGCGAGAATACGCTAAGGTATGAAACCGTTCCGATCACGAGGACGTAGCGGCGAGGCTGAAATGAAGACCGCAAATACTATTCAGGGTTCAAAAAAATGAACTTTCATTTTTGAAAATAGAAACAAAAAGAGCAGAAGGAGAAGAGAGTATGGTACAGAACGAGTACGAAATCAAAAAGCAGATCTGTGAGATCGGCAAGCGGATCTACGACCGGAACATGGTTGCGGCTAACGACGGCAACATTTCCGTGAAACTGAATGACAATGAGTTCCTTTGCACGCCGACCGGTGTATCCAAGGGCTTCATGACCCCGGAATACATCTGCAAGGTGGATGCGCAGGGCAATACGATCCAGGCGAACAAGGGCTTCCGTCCTTCGTCCGAGATCAAGATGCACATGCGCGTATACGCAAAGCGCCCGGATGTGAATTCCGTCGTGCATGCGCACCCCACCTTCGCGACTGCGTTTGCGATCGCAGGGATCCCGCTGACGCAGCCGATCATGCCCGAAGCGGTGATCGCGCTCGGCTGCGTACCGATCGCTCCTTACGGAACTCCTTCCACAATGGAGATCCCGGACGCCGTGGAGCCGTATCTTCAGCATTATGATGCCGTGCTCCTTGAGAGCCACGGAGCGCTGACCTGGTCGGTGGACCTGCTTGCAGCGTATCACAAGATGGAATCCGTGGAGTTTTATGCAGAACTTCTTTACAAGGCAAGAGCGCTCGGCGGCCCGAAGGAATTTGACCAGAAGACCGTGGAAAGGCTGTATGAGATCCGCCGCCAGATGGGCCTTCCCGGAAAGCATCCGGCAGACCTTTGCCTGAATAAGGGCGCGGCGAACTGCCATAACTGCGGGCGGCACGGCGGCCATGAAAGCGCAGCTGTTGATCAGGACCTGGTTTCCGAGATCACGAAGAAGGTTCTTGAATCTTTGGGAAAATAAGAGTAGAAGGAGGGATTTTCGTGCCTGTAGATGAAGCATTGATTCATTCCATAGTTCAGCAGGTTATGGCGGGAATGCAGCTTCAGGAAAGCGCAGCGGGAATGCACGGGGTGTTCCGTGATATGAACGACGCGATCGAGGCGGCAAAGGAAGCGCAGAAGGTGATGCGCGTCATGACACTGGATCAGCGGGAAAAGATCATTTCGGAAATACGAAAGAAGACAAATGAGAATGCCGAGATCCTTGCCAATATGGGCGTAAGTGAGACCGGCATGGGGAATGTGGGCGACAAGATATTAAAGCACAGGCTTACGGCGGATAAGACCCCGGGGACGGAAGATATTACCACGATCGCCTGGTCCGGGGACAGAGGCTTGACGCTGGTGGAGATGGGGCCGTTCGGTGTTATCGGCGCCATCACTCCCGCTACGAACCCGTCGGAGACCGTGATCTGCAATTCCATCGGGATGATCGCCGGCGGAAATACGGTTGTATTTAACCCGCATCCGAATGCGAAAAAAGTAACAATTTTTACGATCAATATGATCAACGAAGCGTCTCTTGCGGCGGGCGGGCCGGATAACATCGCCTGCACCGTGGAGAACCCGACGCTCGACAGCAGCAGCGTCATGATGAAGCATAAGGACATACCGCTTCTCGTGGCCACCGGCGGTCCGGGAGTGGTGACAGCGGTCCTTAGCTCCGGGAAACGAGCGATCGGGGCCGGCGCGGGAAATCCGCCGGCACTTGTCGATGAAACGGCGGATGTGCCAAAAGCTGCCCGTGATATCGTAAACGGCTGCACCTTTGACAATAACCTGCCCTGCATCGCGGAAAAAGAAGTTGTGGCGGTGGATTCGATCTGCGACGAGCTGATGAACGCCTTTATCAACGATAACGGCTGCTATCTCGCCAGTAAAGAAGTCCAGGACAAACTGATCGCCACTGTGATCACACCGAAGGGAGCCCTGAACCGGAAATGCGTGGGGAGGGATGCAAGGACACTTCTTTCCATGGTCGGCGTGAATGTCGGCGCGGACATCCGCTGCATCGTTTTTGAAGGGCCGAAGGAGCATCCGCTGATCACAACTGAGCTCATGATGCCGATCCTCGGTGTGGTGAGAGTGAAGGACTTTGCGGAAGGCGTGGAAACGGCCGTCTGGCTGGAGCATGGGAACCGGCATTCGGCGCACATCCATTCCAAGAACGTAGACCGGATCACAACATACGCGAGAGCGATGGATACGGCGATCCTGGTGAAGAACGGGCCCAGTTACGCGGCACTTGGTTTTGGCGGCGAAGGGTATCCCACCTTCACGATCGCATCCCGCACAGGCGAAGGCCTGACTTCCGCGGCGACGTTCACCAAACGAAGGCGCTGCGTGATGTCGGACAGCCTGTGCATTAGATGACACAGTAGAAAATGAGGAGGAAAGAATGGCAGTAAACGAAAAAGATGTGGAAGCCATCGTAAAACAGATCCTGGCCCAGATGGGCGGCGCGCCTTCCGGCGCGGGAGTTGCTCCGTTTACCGGTTATAGCAATATGGGAAGCGCACCGGCGCAGATCCCCGCAACAGCGCATGTTGCCATGCTGGTCGAAAAGGAACGGTTTGAGGTGAAGGAATTCCCGATGCCGGCTGTCGGAGATGATGACATCCTGGTCCGGGTGGAAGGCTGCGGAGTCTGCGGCACGGACGCCCATGAATTCAAGAGAGACCCCTTTAATCTGATCCCGGTGGCGCTCGGGCACGAAGGCACCGGCGAGATCGTGAAGATGGGGAAAAACGTAAAGAAGGATTCGGCGGGAAAAGACCTTCATATCGGCGACAAGGTCGTGACCTGCATGATCTTCAAGGACAATCCGGACATCACGATGTTCGACCTGAACAAACAGAACGTGGGGGATGCGGATGTGTATGGGCTCCTTCCCGATGATGATGTACATTTGAACGGCTGGTTTTCGGATTACATCCTGATCCGCGGCGGCTCGACCGTCTTCAATGTCAGCGACCTGGATCTGGATTCGCGGATCCTGATCGAGCCCAGCGCCGTTTTGGTACATGCGGTTGAAAGGGCGAAGACCACGGGGATCCTGCGGTTCAACAGCCGCGTGGCCGTGCAGGGGTGCGGGCCGATCGGGCTCCTTTGCATCGCGGTTTTGCGTACGATGGGCGTGGAAAATATCACCGCGGTGGACGGGAATGAGCAGCGCCTTGCGTTTGCGAAGAGGCTCGGCGCCAATCAGACCGTGAACTTCAGTGAGCACAAGGGAATAGAAGCGCTGACCGCAGCCGTGGAAGCGTCCTTCGGCGGGCATCTTGCCGATTTTGCGTTCCAGTGTACCGGCAATCCCGTGGCGCATTCGAACATCTACAAATTCATCCGCAACGGCGGCGGCCTTTGCGAACTCGGTTTCTTCGTAAACGGCGGGGACGCGACGATCAATCCGCACTTTGATCTTTGTTCCAAGGAGATCAATCTGGTGGGTTCCTGGGTCTACACCCTGCGGGATTACGGCACGACCTTTGATTTCCTGAAACGGGCAAAAGGGATCGGCTTACCGGTGACGGAGCTGATCACGCACAAATTCCCGCTGAACGAGATCAACGAGGCGCTGAAAACGAACCTGGCCATGTCGGGCCTGAAGATCGCGGTTGTATTACCGCCCAAATAAGGAGAAAGATAAATGAACGGCGAAGCTGTTGGTTTATTGGAAGTATATGGCCTGGTCTGTGCGTTCCTTGCCGCGGACGCGGGCTGCAAAGCCGCAAACGTGACACTGGAGGTGTTCGATAAGAACAAGCCGGCAAACGCGGAATCTCTGCCGGTGCCCCTGCTCGTGACGGTCAAGTTCCGGGGAGCGGTGGCAGACGTGGAAGAAGCGATGCGGGCGGCGCAGGCGGTAGCGGAGGAAACGACCGGGGTCGTGCAGAAGCACATTATCCCGAATCCGACTGCAGATACCGAAAAAATGCTGAAGATCAGCGCATTGGATAAATCGTAAACGATACTTGTAATCATTTGATCAAAAAGGAGGAAAAACAAATGTCACAATCACTTGAAGCGTTGGGAATGGTGGAGACCAGAGGCCTGACCGCTGCGATCGAGGCAGCCGATGCCATGACAAAGGCCGCTGAAGTCACCCTGATCGGCACCGAGAAGATCGGTTCCGGCCTGGTCACTGTTATGGTCCGCGGAGACGTAGGCGCGGTGAAAGCCGCCGTCGAATCAGGCACTGCAGCAGCAAGCCGTCTTGGCGAACTTGTTGCGACGCACGTGATCCCGCGGCCGCACAATGATGTGGAAAGAATACTGCCTAAATTCAAGTAGTTTTCTTTTGGAAGGAGCACAATGGCAAACGCGTATGGATTTATCGAAATAACCGGGGTGGTGGCGGCAGTGGACTGCCTGGACATCATGACCAAGGCGGCGGACGTGACGTTGTCGACCTGGGAACGGAAGCTCGGCGGAAGGCTTGTGACGATCGTGATCGAAGGCGAGGTGGCGGCGGTAAAGCAGGCCATTGAAGCCGGCAGTGCCAAAGCGATCAAAAAGCCGGTGGCCACCGGGGTTCTGGCGAATCCGCATGATGAGATCCGAAGAATCGTTGCCATCTCCGCCAGCCGGTTCAAAGGGAAAACGGAAGAAGGATTTTCGTCCAAAATGCTGGGCGAGGATCCGCCGGATTTCAACATTAAGGAACAGATGAAGAAGTAAGTTTAAATCAATAACAAGGAGGAAAAAATTATGTCACTCGAAGCATTGGGAATGGTGGAAACAAGAGGTCTGGTAGCAGCGATCGAGGCTGCGGATCAGATGTGCAAAGCAGCAAACGTTACCTTGATCGGAACAGAGAAGATCGGATCCGGCCTTGTGACCGTAATGGTGCGCGGAGATGTCGGCGCTGTGAAGTCTTCTGTGGAAGCGGGCAGCAACGCAGCCGGAAAGCTGGGTGAGCTTATTGCGACACACGTGATCCCGAGACCGCACAATGACGTGGAGATGATCTTACCCAAACTGAAATAGGCGTTTATAGGAGGGTACCTTGGACGAAAGCAGAATTGAAGAGATCACAAGGCTTGTAGTCCGTGCCATGGAAAAAGCGAGGGGCGAGAACACGCGTATGACGGTTCCCGTGGGCATTTCCGCACGCCATATCCACCTCACGCAGGAGGATGTGGAGAGGTTATTCGGACCGGGTTACCGGCTGACGAAAAAGAAGGACCTTATGGGCGGACAGTTTGCCGCGAACGAGCAGTGCACCATTGTGGGGCTGAAGCTCAGGGCGATCGAGAACGTGCGGATCCTCGGGCCTGTGAGGAAAAGATCACAGGTGGAGATCTCGGCCACGGATGCCAGAACCCTCGGGATCAATGCGCCTTTGCGTGAGTCCGGCGATCTGGACGGATCGGCACCGATCGCGATCGTCGGTCCGAAGGGAGCGATCTATCTGGAGGAGGGCTGCATCGTGGCGGCCCGCCATATCCACATGACCCCGGAGGAGGCGGCTGGCGCAGGCTTAAAGGACGGAGACTATGTGACCGTGAAAATGGGAAATGAACGGGGAGCGACTCTTTCGAAAGTGAAGATCCGCGTTGATCCTTCCTTTACCCTGGAGATGCATATCGATACCGATGAGGCGAATGCCTGCCAGATCAGGCAGGGGGATGTTGCCCGGATTGTTTCAAATGCATAAAGAGGAGGTCTTTAGGTGATCATCGGTAAGGTGGTGGGAAGCATTTTTTCCACTAGAAAAAGCGAAAAACTTGTAGGTAATAAATTTATGATCGTCCGCCCCGTGGACACGATGAATAAAAACGGCGACCTGGTCGCCATTGATATCATCGGCGCCGGGATCGGAGAGCAGGTTCTGGTCGCGACCGGGTCTGCGGCCCGCATCGGCTGCGACCTTTCGGACGCGCCCGTGGATGCGGCGATCGTGGGGATCGTGGACGAAGGCCAGGAAATCGGTTAAATGGATATCGAAACACTGAAAGCCAAAGCAAGAGAATATGGGGTTGTGGGAGCCGGCGGGGCCGGCTTTCCGAGCTACGCCAAGATGACGGATCAGGCCGATACCGTGATCTTAAACTGCGTGGAATGTGAGCCGCTCTTAAAGCTGCACAGGCAATTACTGGCAGCGCATCCGCAGGAGATCATCGGCATGCTGGAAGAGGTCCGTAAGACCTTTGGGGCGGCGGAAGCTGTTGTCGGGATCAAGAGCGAGTACGCCAGCACGATCAGGGCACTGAAGCCCGTTCTGGCGGATTTTCCGAAGGTTAGGATGGAAGAGGTCACACCGGCCTATCCCATGGGGGATGAGGTGGTGCTGATCTATGAAGCGACCGGGCGGATTGTGCGGCCGGGGGGCCTGCCGCTGGAGGAAAAGGTGGTGGTCTACAACGTGGAGACCATGTATAACCTTTACCGCGCGGTGCATGAAGATAAGCCGGTCACGGATAAGCTGGTGTCGATCGTTGGGGAGATCGACCGGCCGATGACGCTGCGGATCCCGCTCGGGATGGCGGCGGAAGAGGCGGTGGCGCTTGCAGGGAAGCCGACCGTGACGGATTACGCGTATCTTTTCGGGGGACCGATGATGGGGAAAACCGGTCCCGGATCGACCGTGGTGACGAAGACCACGAACGCGATCATTTTGCTGCCGAAAGGCCATGAACTGATCCGTAAGATGGATAAAAATCTGGAGGTCGAAAGGCGAAGAGCCTCGTCTGCCTGCTGCCAGTGCAGGACCTGTACGGACCTTTGCTCAAGGCACCTTTTGGGGCATCCTATTGAGCCGCACCGGATCATGAGGGCGGTTGCAAATCAGGATGTTTCGGATCTATCCGTCTTTACAAATGCGGCGTACTGCAGCGGCTGCGGGATCTGTGAAAAATACGCCTGCCCGCAGGGGCTGTCGCCGAAATCCATTATTCAGGAATTCAAGGCGGGGCTGAGGAAAGCCGGTGTAAAAGCAGAGCCGTACGAAAAGGAAAGTGTGGTGGCAGCGGACCGGGAAATGAAGAAGGTTCCGGTGCATAGGTTAAGAGACCGGCTGGGGCTCAGGGAATACGATAAAGAGGCGCCGCTCGACGATCTGGCGCGGGAAGGAAATGAGGTACGCATTCCCTTGAGCCAGCACATCGGGGCGCCGGCCAAAGCGGTGGTAAAAACAGGGGAGAAGGTTCTGAAAGGACAGATGATCGGCCGGGCGGCGGACGGATTATCGGTCTCAATACACAGCAGTATCTCCGGAACGGTTGAGGCGGTGACGGAGAGAGAAATTGTGATCAAGCGGTAAGATGGAGTGAGGTAAAGTATGAGTGCTGCGATCGGCATGGTGGAATGTACAACGGTTTCTACGGGATTTAAGGCGGCGGATGATATGGCGAAGGCCGCGAACGTGGAGCTTTTACAGGCGGAGGCGACATGCCCCGGTAAATTCGTGATCCTGATCACGGGGGAGATCTCCGCGGTAGAGGCATCGGTGGAGCGCGCGGCAAGGGCCTATGCGGATAAAGTGATCGACACGTTCGTGCTGGGGAATCCGCATGAATCCATCTTTCCGGCGATCTACGGAACGGCGGCGCCGGAAAAGATCGAAGCGCTTGGGGTATTGGAAACGTATGATGTAGCGTCTATGATCGTGGCGGCGGATATCGCAGCGAAGACAGCCATTGTGGAGCTATTGGAACTTCGGCTTGCAAAGGGGCTCTGCGGAAAGAGCTATATGACCCTGACCGGGAGCGTTTCCGCAGTGAGCGCGGCGTTGGAGGCGGCGAAAAGGTCCGCCGGCGACAAGGGCATGTTCCTTGATTCGTCGGTCATCAACCGTCCGTCGGACCGCCTGATGAAGTTCATTAATTAGGGGGAGTTATGCTGGCGCTGGAACGACGAAAACGCATTCTGGAAAAGGTCCAGACTGAGCACAAAGTGATCGTGAGCCGGTTGGCCGAAGAGTTTGAAGTTTCGGAGGAAACGATCCGAAGAGACCTGGATAAGATGGAGGAAGAGGGCCACGTCATCAAGAGCTACGGCGGGGCCATTGCCAACGAAAAGGACACGATCGAGCTCCCCTTTAACGTGCGGCGGAATGCCAATCCGGAGGGGAAACGAAAGATCGCGAGCCTGGTTGCCAAAGAGGTGGAGGAAGGAGAGCATATCTTTTTGGATGCGTCCACCACGGCGGTGTATATCGCGAGGGAGTTAAAACGGTTTTCAAGGCTGACCGTGATCACCAATTCCATTGAGAATCTGGTGGAGCTTTCCGACATGCCGGGATGGAATGTGATCGCTACGGGGGGAACGCTTTCCGGCGGTTCCATGTCGCTGCTCGGCGGGAAAGCCGTGGAAAGCATTCTGTCCTATAACGCGGACAAGGTCTTTCTCTCCTGCAAGGGGTTGTCCCGGGAGAAGGGGGCGACGGACGGGAGCGAAGAGCTTGCCGGCATTAAGAGGTCCATGCTGGAGGCTTCCGGGAAGGTCTATATCGCAGCGGACCATACGAAATTTGACCACGTGGCGTTTTCACAGATCTGCGGCCTGGACCGGGCGGATGCCTTGATCACGGACGAAAAACCGGACGACCTGTGGCTGCGCTATTTCCAGGAAAATAAGGTGCAGTGTTTGTGGGATGGGAAACGCTGATCAAGCGTTTCCCCGCGCAAAATTCGCGGTGCGTAAGCACTTTCCTCTGCGAAATTTTGCGCATGCTAAGGAAACGCTGATCAAGCGTTTTGGAGGTAGAAAATGAGAGCATTTGACAGTACTCCGGTACAAAAGAGCGAACGGATCACGCGGCTTGTGCAGCATCTGTTTGCGAAAAAACCGGAGATCGAAGCTGCCAGAGCAGAGCTTTTGACGGGATCTTTTCAGAAGACGGAAGGGCTGCCGATCGTGGTCCGAAAAGCCATTGCTTTCCGGGATATCTTACATGGGCTTCCGATCGTGATCCGGCCGGAGGAGCTGATCGTGGGTTCTACGACGATCGCGCCGCGGGGGTGCCAGACGTACCCCGAGTTTTCTTATGAATGGCTGGAAGCGGAGTTTGACACCGTGGAAACCAGGACGGCGGATCCTTTTTATATTTCCGAAGAGACGAAGAAGAGGCTTCGGAAGGTCCATCCGTACTGGAAAGGGAAAACCACGAGCGAACTGGCGAGATCCTTCATGGCGCCGGAAACGCTGCGGGCGATGGACCATAATTTCTTCACGCCGGGGAACTATTATTACAACGGCGTCGGCCATGTGAACGTGCATTATGACAGGGTCATCAACGAAGGCCTGAAGGGCATTATGGGGCAGGCGGCCGAAGAGCTTAATAAAGTTAAGTTTTGTGATCCGAAGTACGGGGATAAAAAGCGCTTTCTGGAAGCGGTACTCATCGCCTGCCAGGGCGTGATCGACTATGCCCATCGCTATAGCGATCTGGCAAAAGAAGAAGCGGAAAAAGAAAGGGATCCGAAACGGAAAGAAGAACTCCTTCGGATCGCCGAGACCTGCAGCCACGTGCCGGAAAATCCGGCGCACAGCTTTGAAGAAGCCTGCCAGGCATTCTGGTTTGTGCAGCAGACGATCCAGATCGAATCCTCCGGCCATTCCATTTCGCCGGGCCGCTTTGACCAGTACATGTACCCGCTGTATGAAAAGGATCTGCAGGAGGGGCGCTTGAGCCGTGAATACGCGCAGGAGCTCATCGACTGTATCTGGGTGAAACTGAATGACCTCAATAAATGCCGTGACGCGGCCAGTGCGGAAGGGTTCTCGGGGTATTCCCTGTTTCAGAATCTGATCGTCGGCGGGCAGACAGCGGACGGAAGGGATGCGACAAACGATCTTTCGTTCATGTGCCTGGACGCGACAAAGCATGTCTTTCTGCCACAGCCTTCGATCTCGATCCGCGTGTGGAACGGTTCTTCGAAGGAACTGCTGATCCGGGCGGCGGAAGTGACAAAGACAGGGATCGGCTTCCCTGCGTATTATAACGACGAGATCATCATCCCGTCGATGGAAAACCGCGGGATCCCGATCGAGGACGCCAGAGGGTACTGCATCATCGGCTGTGTGGAACCGCATGTGCCCGGAAAAGAAGACGGGTGGCATGACGCGGCATTCTTCAATATGTGCCGGCCACTGGAGATGGTGTTTTCCAACGGGATCGACAACGGGGAAGTAGCTTCGATCCAGACCGGCGACGTTTCTTCGTTCACAACCTATGAGGACTTCAAGGCGGCGTACAAGAAACAGATGGATTATAACCTGGCGCTGCTGGTCAACGCGGATAACGCGATCGACAGGGCGCACGCCGAACTCGCGCCGCTGGCGTTTGAATCGGCGCTGATCGACGACTGCATCGCGCGCGGGACGCCGCTGCAGCAGGGCGGAGCGCACTATAACTTTACCGGCCCGCAGGGCTTTGGGATCGCGAATGTGGCGGATTCTCTTTATACGGTAAAACGCCTCGTGTTTGAGGAAAAACGGTTTACGCTGAAGGAGCTGAAAAAAGCGCTGGAAATGAACTTTGGCCAGGGATTGGATGCGGTCACGGCGGGAGAAGTGGCGGCGCAGGCAGCAAAAGCAATGGCAGCGGAGGGGAGAAAGATCACTTCGGACGAGATCGCTGCAGTCATTAAAGAAGTGCTGGCCTATCAGTTGCCGGAGGACGAGAAAAAGCGTTACGAAGAGATACGGCAGGAGATTTTGGATCTTCCGAAGTACGGAAATGATGTGGATGAAGTGGATGAGATCGCGAGGGAAGCGGCGTATTTTTACACGAAACCGCTGCCGAATTACCAAAATCCCCGCGGCGGCATCTTTCAGGCAGGGCTGTATCCGGTGTCCGCAAACGTGCCGCTCGGTGCGCAGACCGGAGCCACGCCGGATGGGAGGCTCGCGCATACGCCGGTGGCAGACGGAGTTTCGCCGACTTCCGGCTATGACCTTCACGGACCCACGGCTTCCTGTAATTCCGTGGCAAGGCTTGACCATGCGGATGCCAGCAATGGGACGCTTTTCAACATGAAGATCCATCCGACAGCCATGAGCACCGAAAAGGATCTTTGGGATTTTGTATCTCTGGTACGAGGCTTTTTCGACCAGAAGGGTATGCATATGCAGTTCAATGTGGTGGACCGGCAGACGCTTCTGGACGCGCAGGCCCATCCCGAGAAATACGCAGGGCTCGTCGTCCGTGTGGCCGGCTATTCCGCCTTGTTTACGACATTGTCGAAATCTTTGCAGGATGACATCATCAAACGAACGGAGCAGGGGCTGTATCGCTAAGTAACGCGTAGCGTCCACAGTCTGCTTGTTGATGATATGCGCAAGCCACCGCCTGCTTCCAAGTATAAAACATATGGAAAACTACGATTATCTTGATGAAAAAGGAAGAATATTTGATATCCAGCGGTACTCGATCCATGACGGGATCGGGATCAGGACCATCGTGTTCTTAAAGGGCTGCGCCCTGCGCTGCAAGTGGTGCTGCAATCCCGAGTCCCAGTCGTGGGAGATCGAAACGATGATGGTGAATGGGCGAGCGAAGACCTATGGGCGCGATGTGACCGTGCGGGAGGTCATGCAGACGGTCCGGCGCGACATGCCCTATTACAGCCGCTCGGACGGCGGCGTCACGCTTTCCGGCGGCGAAAGCCTATTGCAGCCGGCGTTTGCGAAGGCGCTCCTCATGGCGGCGAAGGCGCTCGGGGTCAATACGGCGCTCGAAAGCATGGGCTTTGCTTCTTTTGAGACGATCGACGGGATCTTGCCGTACCTCGATACGTATCTTATGGACATCAAGCACATGGATCCGAAGAAACACGCGGCCTGGTGCGGGAAGGAAAACACAAAGATGCTGGAAAATGCCCGCCGGATCGCGGAAAGCCAAAAGACGAGGCTCATTATCCGGGTGCCGGTCGTTCCGGGCTTTAACGATACCGAAGCGGAGCTCCTTGCTATCGCAAAATACGCCGATTCCCTGCCGGGCGTGGAAGAGATCGACCTCCTTCCATACCATAACTTCGGAGAAGGGAAGTACACCGGCCTTGGCCGGGACTACCCGATGGGGGCGGCGAAAAGGCCATCGACGGAGAAGATGGCACAGTTTCAAAAAGCAATTTCGAATAATACCGGCCTATATTGCCAGATCGGGGGGTGAGAAGGCAGGGCCAGATCAGCTAAGCGCGTTTTGTCCGAAAG
Organism: Lachnospiraceae bacterium; assembly: GCA_016286115.1. Classification (GTDB taxonomy): domain Bacteria; phylum Bacillota; class Clostridia; order Lachnospirales; family Lachnospiraceae; genus RUG12461. The sequence continues at coordinate 10,446 of JAEESA010000015.1, read as the reverse complement.
GATGAAACGCGTTTTTTTATTTAAAGCAGAACCACGCTTATTGAATTTATCCGAAGAATAGGTATAATATTACTATCTATGTGCAAAATAGATTCTGCACAGGAGTAAACCCCGGAAATACAGGGATAATGAATATGAAGATTACCGAAATATTGAAAAATAAAGAAAAAACGATCTCTTTTGAGGTATTTCCTCCGAAAACGACCGAAGGATATGAGGGAATCTTTCAGAAAGCGAAGGAGATCGCGGCGCTGGGGCCGGATTTTATGAGTGTGACCTACGGTGCCGGCGGAGGAACATCCGCATTTACGGCCGGGCTGTCGCATGACCTGATGGCGGAATCAGGTGTTCCCGTGATCGCTCATCTGACCTGTGTTTCGTCCACAAAAGAAACGGTGCGCGAGACGATCGAGGTCTACCGGGAAAAGGGGATCAAGAACATCATGGCGCTCCGCGGGGATATCCCGGAGGGCGGGGCGGTGCCTCATGAATATGCGCATGCCAGTGAGTTAGTGAGAGAACTGAAGGAAAACGGCGATTTCTGTATCGGTGGAGCCTGTTATCCCGAGGGGCATGTGGAGAGCGAGAACAAAAAGGAAGACTTAAAACACCTGAAGGAAAAGGTGGATGCGGGAGCGGATTTTCTGACCACGCAGATGTTTTTTGACAATGGGGTCTTTTATAACTTCCTCTACCGCGCCAGGGAAGCCGGGATCACGGTGCCGATCCTGCCCGGGATCATGCCGGTCACGACAAAAAAACAGCTCGGCAGGTCCGTGGCGATGAGCGGAACGATGGTGCCGCCGCGGTTCTCCGCGATCGTGGACTGCTTCGGGGACGATCCGAAAGCGATGGAACAGGCAGGGATCGTGTATGCGGCAGATCAGATCATAGATCTTTTTGCGAACGATGTGACCCATGTGCATGTTTACAGCATGAATAAACCGGAGGTTGCGTTTGGGATCTTGAACATTTTGAGAGGGATATTATGAACGGAAAAACCATTAACCATTACGGGTATGATAAGGGGATCTATAACGACTGTATGCCGCAGATCCGCGCAATGAACTTAAAGCATGCCCTGATCTTAAACACCTGGTTTCTTGCTGTGGCGGTTTTGTGCTGTGTGATCCGATATGCCAGCCCCAGCACGTTCACCAAATTTAATATGCTCGGGATGACCCGGGTGTCCGGTGTAGTGTTTATTGTTTTCGTTGTGCTTGCGGCGGTGCTGGAAGTGGGGATCATTTACGGGAATTCCCATCCGAAATTCAACATGCATGTCCTGACCTATGGAAATATACTTCTGATCCTCGGCTTTTCGATCTTTTCTTCCGCAGCGCAGGCCTATAAGGCATCTATGTTTTTCCCCGCATTTCTGGTTTTGCTGTCGGTATCCTATATCGATCTTTTCTTCCGGATGATCGCCGTCTTTATCGCTTGCTGCGCGGTCTTCTTATGGACGGTGTTTCAAGGGATCGGCGGCTTTGCGGAATACCCGGCCAAGGCGACTTCGATCGCTCTGGAGGATCTGGTGATGCTGTTATTCTTCCTGATCCTTTCCATTGTTTTACACTATACGAGGCAGAGCACGCGCCTTCGCCAGTTCGTAGTCTATTTGAGAAGCCAGCAGATGACGAGAGAACTCGAAGTGAAGTCCAGCTTCGATACGCTGACATCGCTTCTGAACCGGAGCCGGTTCATGTCCATGGCAGGAGAAGTGCTGCGAAGAGAGCGAAATGATTACATGGCGATCTGCCTTGTTGACCTCGATAATTTCAAACAGATCAATGATAAACTGGGCCACCAGATGGGGGATAAGGCGATCCAGCTGGCCGGCCAGGCCATAATTGAGATCCTCGAGATCGACACAAAAGAACGATGGTCCTTCCCGGAACGGGCCGTGAAAGAAGGAATGAGCTTTGCGGGCCGCCTCGGCGGGGATGAGTTCATCATACTCATGCGCGGGAATAAGGATCTGGATGAAGCGATCGGAAAACTGAAAAAACTTTTGGATACCTTAAACGCTATTCACTTTGAAGCGCTGGAAGGGCTGCAGGCCTCTCTCGGACTTGCCGAGATCGCGGATAATGAGAAAGATATTGATAATGTTTACCGTATCGCGGATGACGCGTTGTATGATTCCAAGCGCGCCGGAAAGAATCAGGTTACCGTAAGGGCAAAGTAGGAGAAGAGCTATGTCACAGGTTATTTTGATGATCATAATGTTTATTTTGGTGACAGATCTCGTGATCCTTGCCTTCGCGTGTTTCTTCAGCAGAGACGTCCTTTTACGAAAGAGCCCCGGAGTGATCGCGTGGTTTATTATGCTGGTCTGCTCGGTGCTCGCTCTTTTTGCCTGCCGCCCTGTGGTCGGCTCATTACCGGAAGATATGATCCAGCCTTCCGTGCAGCTCCTGGTCGGAGCCGTGATCCTGACGCTGACGATCCTCGCCGCCGTCTGGGCGATGGAAAACGCAAAACAAAAATCGCGGCAGATCATGGCGATGATCATGACGGTTGTCGAGTCCGGAGACCCGACGCTGGACGAGCATTCGAGAAAAGTGGCGGAGCTCTCCGTCCTGATCTACGATTTCCTTCCGCTCCGTCTCCGCTGGCGCATTAGCCGTGGAGATCTTTACTGCGCGGCTTTGCTTTATGACATCGGAAAACTCGGGATCCCGAATACGATCCGCAATAAATCCGGAAAGCTGACAAAGGAAGAGCAGAAGCTGATGCAGGGGTACCCTGAGATCAGCGTGGCTGTATTACGCAAGATCCCGTCATTTAATCCGGTGCTGGACTGGATCCTTTATCATCGTGAGCGGATGGATGGAACCGGGTTCTATCATCTGAAAGGGAAAGAGATCCCGATGGGAGCCCGTATCATTGCGGTGGCGAATGTATTTGCCGCGCTCACCACATCGCGCCCTTACCGGCCGTCTTTGAGCTATGAGGCTGCGGTCGAGGAAATGCGGCAGGCGGCAGGCACGCATCTGGATCCGGAGATCGTTGAGTATTTCTGTGAGATCCCGTTGAAGAGCGTTGCGAATTGTCTTGAGTTTGAAACCTATTCCGTGGAATCAGTTTCTGAAAAGATCATGGGAGAGTAAGGAGGCTTGTTATGAGGAAAATGAAAAGTGTTGTCGGAGTGATCTGTGCAGCGGCGGTTTTGGCGACCGGGCTTTGTGGCTGCGGAGGAGCGGCTTCGGGTTCAGCGCCTTCCGGGAACGCAGCAGCAACCGCTGATGCGGCTTCCGGATCCGGAGAACCGATCGTTTTGAAGATCGGCGTTTCGACCGGCGAAAACGACCCGAGAAACGTGGCGGCCAGGAGCTTTGCCGAGGAGATCAAGGAAAAGACCAATGGAGCCGTTACTGCGGAGATCTATGATTCAGGGTCTCTCGGCGCGGATGCGGCTCTGATCGGGGCGCTGGCGCTGAATGACGGAAGTGTGGATGTCGTGATCTCGGACGCCTCCAACTTCTCGGATTATGAGCCTTCCATGGCGGTTTCCGCGATGCCGTTCCTGTTTGAGGACTTTGATACGGCCTGGGAATTCATGGACAGCGATATCGAAGCCTCGGCGGAGGAAAAGCTTCTGGATGACAATATCCGCGTCCTGACGCATTACTGCAACGGGTTCCGCTGTGTGACCAATTCCATACATCCGATCGAAACGCCCGACGACATGGAGGGGCTTTTGATCCGTACGCCGCAGAATCCCGTGATCATGGCGACGATGACGGAGCTTGGAGCGAATCCGCAGCCGCTGGATTTCAGCGAACTCTATGATGCGCTGAAGGCGGGGAATTATGACGCGCAGGAAAACCCGATCCCCGTGATCTATAACAACAATCTCTATGAGGTACAGAAATATCTTTCGGTGACAAATCATATCTATTCCGGCATGTGTTTTGCGATCTCGGACGCAGTGTGGAAAAAACTGACGCCGGAACAGCAGGAGATCGTGAAAAACGCGGCGGAAGCGTCCGCAAAACTGGACCGGGAAAGCAACCGCGCGCAGACCGAGGAATTGATCGCATCGCTGGAAGAAGCAGGCATGGAGATCAACGAGCCGGAGCTTGGGCCCTTTAAGGATGCCACCGCAAGCGTTTTGGAGAAGCAGAAGGATACGCTGGGCGATCTTCTTCCGAGGCTGCAGGAATGGCTTGCGGAAAGGGAATAATATGACATTTATCGAACGGCTGAAACAGGGCAGGCTTTATAACGACGGAGCCTATGGCACATATCTGCAGGCCAGGGGCTTAAAAAGCGGGGAGCTGCCGGAGTTATGGAACCTGTCCCATGAGGAAGCCATTATTGATCATGCTTTGGAATTTTACCGGGCCGGCGCCGATCTGGCGACAACAAACACCTTCGGCGCCAACCGCCTGAAATTTCCGGACCAACTGGAAGAGATCATTGAAAAAGGCGTCCGCCTTGCGGCAGAAGGCAGAAAAAGAGCCAACCGTGAGGCGGACGGCTTTATTGCGCTTGATATCGGGCCGACGGGAAAGCTCCTGGAACCCATGGGAGAGCTGCCGTTTGAAGAGGCGGTGTCGATCTTTGGCGAGGTTGCCGCGCTTGGAGAAAAGGCGGGAGCGGACCTGATCCTCATCGAGACGATGAACGATCAGACCGAGACCCGGGCGGCGGTGCTGGGCGCGAAAGAGCATTCGTCTCTTCCTATTGCTGCGACGCTGACTTTTAATGAAAAAGGCGTGCTTCTTACGGGCGGCACGATAGAATCCGTGGCTGTCATGCTGGAAGGACTCGGCGTAGCGGCGATCGGCTTTAACTGCGGCACCGGCCCTTCCGGAATGAAGGAGAATGTAAAGCGCCTTCGCGCAGTGACGGATCTTCCACTGATCGTGGATCCGAATGCGGGGCTCCCGAAGGTAAGGGACGGGAAAACGGTTTATGACGTAGGGCCGGAAGAGTTCACGAAAGAAATGGTGGAGATCGCCGGTTTTGGCGCGCATATCCTTGGCGGCTGCTGTGGGACCACGGTTGACCATATCGGCACGATGATCCGTGCCGTAAAGGACCTTCCCTTCACGCCTCGCCGGGAATCAGAACGCACCTATGTTTCTTCCGGACGGAAGATCGTGGAGATCGGCAGGAAACCGGTCCTGATCGGGGAACGGATCAATCCGACAGGAAAGAAGAGATTTCAGCAGGCCCTCAGGGAAAAGGATTTTGAATACATCCTGGAACAGGCAAAAGAGCAGGAAGAAGCCGGCGCGCATATTCTGGACGTGAATGTGGGGCTGCCGGAAATCGATGAGCCGGAAATGATGGAAGAGGTGGTGCGCCGCCTTTCCGAGGTGACAGACCTGCCTCTGCAGCTGGATACCGGAGATCCCGAAGCCCTGGAACGGGGATTACGGGCCTATCACGGGAAGGCGCTTATTAATTCTGTCAGCGGCGAAAAGGAGAGACTCGATTCGATCCTGCCGCTTGTGAAAAAGTATGGAGGCGTGGTCGTCGGCCTTGCGCTGGATGAGAACGGTATTCCGGAAACGGCGGAAGGGCGGCTGGCCATCGCGGAGAAGATTTATAAAGCCGCGGAGTCCTATGGCATTCCGCGAAAAGACGTTGTGATCGACGGTCTGGCGATGACGGTATCTTCGGACCCGAAAGCCGCAAAAGCCACGCTGGAGACGATCCGCGGCATTACATCCCTGCCGTACGGACGCACGATCCTCGGCGTATCCAACATCAGCTTCGGCCTGCCGAAACGGGAAAATTTGAACGCAACGTTCTTTACGATGGCGATGCAGGAAGGCCTGTCCTGCGCCATCATCAATCCGAATAACCTGGCGATGAAAAAAGCCTATGTTTCGTTCCTGGCGCTGACCGATCAGGACCCGAACTTTGAAGGGTATTTGGAAGCCTGCGAGGCCATGCCGGAAGAGAACGGTTCTGTGGCAGCGGGAAAGCCCGTGAGGGAAAAGGCGCCTGCCGCTGCGGATACGCTGCATCAGTGCATCCTGCGCGGCCGGAAGGAAAAGGCGGCGGAGCTTACAAAGGAACTGATCAAAACGAAAGCCGGCATGGAGATCATCGAGGGAGAATTGATTCCTGCTTTGGATGAAGTCGGAAAAGGGTTTGAAAAGGGGACGCTTTTTCTTCCGCAGCTTCTGATGGCGGCGGACAGCGCGCAGGGCGCCTTTGCCGTGATCCGCGAAACCCTTGGGCAGGCAAACGGCCCCGTGAAGGGGCGGGTGATCCTCGCGACGGTTAAAAACGATATTCACGATATCGGCAAGAATATCGTGAAAGTCATGCTTGAAAACTACGGCTATGAAGTGCTTGATCTCGGGAAGGATGTGGATCCGGAAGTGATCGCCGAAAAGGCGGTGGCGGAAGAGATCCGGCTGGTCGGCTTAAGCGCTTTGATGACGACAACGGTGCCCAGTATGGAAGAAACCGTAAAGCTCCTTCGTGAGAAGGCGCCGGATACGAAGGTGGTTGTCGGCGGGGCGGTCATGACCGAGGAATACGCCCGCATGATCGGCGCGGACGCGTACGCGAAGGACGCGATGGAAACGGTAAGATATGCGGACAAAGTGTTTGTAACTACATAAAAAATTTTTTTCACATAAGGAGGAACAAGATGAGTAAGGAATCACCATCAGCCTGCATTGCAGTGAATGACGGAACGCATGTTGCGAAGTGCGTTCTGATGCCGGGAGATCCGCTGAGAGCAAAATATGTGGCGGAGCATTATCTGGAGAATCCGGTCGTTTTCAATTCCGTGCGTAATATGCTCGGCTACACCGGAACGTATAAGGGAAAAGAGGTATCCGTGATGGGAAGCGGCATGGGGTCGCCGTCCATGGTGCTCTATGCGCATGAACTCTTCACGTTTTTCGGCGTGGAAGGGATCATCAGGATTGGCAGCGCCGGCGGCATTTCCGACAATGTGCATCTCAGGGACGTGCTGATCGCGATGAGCGCTTCGACAAATTCGAATATGAGTTATGCCTATGGGCTGCCCGGGCTTCTCGCGCCGACGGCGGACTGGAGCATGCTTTATAATGCAGTGAAAGCAGCGGAAGAGCTGAAGGTCAACACTGCGGTGGGGAGCGTATATACATCCGACTTCTTCTATTATCCGTCGAGCGATATCAACGAGAAGATCCGCAGCGCCGGCCTTCTCGCGGTTGAGATGGAGACAGCGGGGTTATACGCCTGCGCGATGAACGACCATAAGAAGGCGCTCAGCATCCTTTCTATTTCGGACCATGTGTTCACGGGGGAGGCCCTTTCAGCGGAAGACCGGCAGGATTCCTTCCACGAGATGATGGAGATCGCCCTGGAAACAGCGATCCGAACCGAATTATGAAACGGTTTTCTGGAACAGGAAATGGAACTGAATCGGTAATGGAACTTATGCGGCGGGAGGGAGTATTCCTTCCCGCCGATTGTAATGGTCGGGGAACCTGCGGGAAGTGCAGGGTGCGTTTTGCAGGAGAAGCAAAGTGGGTAAAGGCTTGCGAAACACGGCCGGACGGAGCGTTTACGGTTGAATACGAAGACCGGGAAGAGAGCCTTTGGGGCGAAGAGGAACTTTTGGAAGGAGCTGTGGCGGACCCGCAGGCCCTTGCGGCCGTTGTTGACCTCGGGACCACGACGATCGAGGCGGCTGTAGTGGATCTTAAAACCCGTAAGGCCTTATCGCATACGGCCGTCATGAACCGCCAGAGAAGCTACGGGGCGGATGTGGTCAGCCGGATCGATGAAGCCAATAAGGGGAAGCTCTCTGACCTGCAGCGGATCGTCCGTACGGACGTAGAGCGGCTTCTGGAACGCTTTCATTTGAGCGGCTTTGCCGGGGAAGTGGTCCTTACGGGAAATACGGCGATGCAGTATCTTTTCGAGGGAAGAAGCTGCGAAGAGATCATGAAACCGCCGTTTCACCCTGCGGAGCTTTCCCTGCGAAAACAGGGGCAATACACATTTCTTCCGGGGCTCACCTCGTTCATCGGCGCAGACGTCCTGTGCGGCGTGCTGCACTGTGGAATGGACCAAAAGGAGGAGCTCTCTTTGCTCCTCGATCTCGGGACAAACGGGGAGATGGCGCTCGGGAACAAAAATCGGATTTTGGCAGCGTCCACGGCGGCGGGACCGGCGCTTGAAGGCGGTAATATTTCCTGCGGAATGCCGGCGCTCAAAGGCGCGATCAGCGGAATGCGTTTTGACGGCGAAAAACCGGTCTTTGCCGTGATCGGCGATGAAAACCCTGTCGGGATCTGCGGCAGCGGCGTCATCGAAATGCTTTATGAACTCCGTATGCAGGAGCTTGTCGATGAGACCGGGTGGCTGAAGCCCCCGTATGAAGAAACGGGGTTCCCACTCGCGGAGGCTGTGTCCTTTACACAGAAGGACATTCGGGAAGTGCAGCTCGCGAAGTCCGCGGTACGCGCGGGGTTGGAAACTTTGATGAAAAGCTATGGCTGTGAGCCGAAGGATATTGCAACGGTCTACCTTGCCGGCGGGCTCGGGAAGGGATTGGACCCCCAAAAAGCAGCCGGGATCGGCCTTCTGCCGGCAGAACTTGCCGAAAAAACCGAAAGCATCGGCAATTCCGCCCTCGCCGGCGCCTGCCTTGCAGCTACTGACCCTTCCGCCCGCAAGCGTCTTGAAGCCCTGCCTTCCCTCATGGAAGAACTCCCCCTTTCCGACAGCCCCATATTCGCTGACCTATTCATGAAATTCATGGTTCTATAGAGAGGAATTATCTGGTATAATACTCTTAAGTGTGTCTGCAAGAAAGCAGGTCCGTACGGAATAACAAAAAGGAGGAACGGAATATGTCCAGTGAGATCAAAGATATAGGCCTTGCGCCGGGAGGAAGACTGAAGATTGCATGGGTGAAGGAACACTGTGATCTTTTGAGGACGCTGGAAAAGGAGTTCTCGGAAACAAAACCGTTCGCGGGAAAGAAGGTTGCGCTTTCCGTGCATCTGGAGGCGAAGACCGCATATCTCTGCCTGGTGTTGGCGGCAGGCGGAGCGGAAATGTACGTGACGGGAAGTAACCCGCTTTCGACGCAGGATGACGTGGCGGCAGCGCTCGTGGATGCAGGGCTCGAGGTCCATGCGAAATACGGCTGCAGCGAGGAAGAGTATTATAACCATATTCGCGCGGTATTGTCGCCGGGTCCGAACATCATCATTGATGACGGCGGCGATCTCGTGCATATGATGCATACGGAATTAAAGGACCTGATCCCCGGCGTGATCGGCGGGTGCGAAGAGACAACGACAGGGATCATCCGGCTGGAGGCCATGAACCGGGAAGGAAAGCTGGGCTTCCCGATGGTGAAGGTGAATAATGCGCAGTGCAAGCATTTCTTTGATAACCGCTATGGAACAGGGCAGTCTGTCTGGGACGGGATCAACAGGACGACGAATTTGATCGTAGCAGGGAAGACTGTTGTGGTCGCAGGCTATGGCTGGTGCGGAAAAGGCGTCGCCATGCGCGCCAAAGGGCTCGGCGCGCAGGTGATCGTGACCGAGATCGACCCGGTGAAGGCGATCGAAGCCGTGATGGACGGGTTCTCTGTGATGCCGATGAAGGAAGCCGCGAAATACGGTGACTTCTTTGTGACCGTGACCGGATGCGACAAGGTCATTGATGAAGAAGATTTTATGGAGATGAAGGACGGAGCGATCCTCTGCAACGCCGGCCATTTTGACTGCGAGATCGATATGGCGGGACTCCGGAAGATCTGCGGCGAAGGGAAACCTTTGCGGCATAACATTACAGGCTATACGCTGCCGAACGGGAAGACCCTTGCGGTGCTCGGAGAAGGGCGGCTTGTGAACCTGGCCTGCGGCGACGGGCATCCGGCAGAGATCATGGATATGAGCTTTGCGATCCAGGCGCTGTCCGCGAAGTACCTCATTGAGCACGGGAGCGAGCTGAAGGAGAAGCTCATTGACGTGCCGGAAGAAGTTGACCGTGACGTTGCTGTTAAGAAATTGAGCTTCCTGGGCGTCGAGATTGATACCCTCACACCGGAGCAGGAAGCATATTTGAATAATTCTAACGTATAAACAACAAAGGAGACCGGAATGAATATTGTAATAAAAAATGCGTTGGTCGTGCTTCCGGGAAAAGACAGGCCGGAGCTGAAAGAAACCGATGTTTATGTGGCGGGAAATAAGATCTCGTCCATCGGAAACGCGCCGGAGGGATTTCAGGCGGAGAAAACGATCGACGGGGAAGGGAAGCTCCTGACGCCCGGACTTATCAATTCGCATACCCATAGCTATATGGCGTTTATGAAGAACTGCGCCGACGATCTTCCCTTCATGGACTGGCTGTTTAAGAGGATCAGCCCGATCGAAGATAAGATGACGGATGAGGATGCGTATTGGGGCGCGTGCCTCGCGATCCTTGAGATGATGAAAAGCGGCACGACCTGCTTTA
>JAEESA010000225.1 GCA_016286115.1 Lachnospiraceae bacterium | reverse complement strand
CTCTGGAAAAGAGGTATGAGACCTTTGTGGTGACGGTATATAACGACCGGGAAAACATCATGGAGATGATCCATACCATGTGCATCTCACGCGTAAACGGCGGGTTTACGGTGCATAACAACGGTACTTCGGGCGTGGTCTTTCCTTCGCTTTCGGAGGCGGTCTTCTCTTTGAACGGGGGACGAGCCAAGCCGCTGTGGTTGCTTGGCGTATCAGGAACAAAAAGGAGGTGACGGCTCTTTGCGGTCTGAACTGAATACGGTGCTGGCGGAGCGGTTTCGTTTGAAAAAACGGATCGGAGGCGGCGGTCAGGGAGAGGTTTTCCTGGCAGAGGACTTAAAATACGGCGATCACTGTGCCGTGAAGAGGGTCCGTTCCACCGACCACGCGGGGGAGAATGAAGGCCGCCTTCTGTCGGCGATCCGGCATCCGGCGATCCCGAGGCTCCGTTCGGAGTTTTGCATCGGAGGCTGCCGGTACCTGTGTATGGACTATATCCGGGGGAAGACCCTGAAGGAGCTCCTGCACGAAAGAACATTTTCTGAGAAGGAAGCGAGACAGATCGCTCTTTCTCTTCTGGATATTCTGTCTTATCTGCATCATCTTTGTCCTAAGGTCCTGTATCTGGACCTGAAACCTTCAAACATTCTGGTGGATGAAAATCAAAGGCTCTGGCTGATCGATTTCGGCATTGCCAGGCGCTGCAACGGGAAGGAAACGCGAAAGATCCCGGTTTCCGCCCTGACCCGCGGGTATGCCGCTCCGGAACAATATCTTTCCGCGGCCGGCATGGATGAAAGAACGGATCTGTACGCACTCGGCGTGATCCTTCATTACCTTCTGACCCGCAAGAACCCGAACGAACCGCCGTTTTCGTTTGAAAGCGTGCGGCGGATCAACCCTCATGTCTCCCGCGGGATGGAGGAGCTGATCAAAAAGCTGCTGCAGCCGGACCCGAAGCTGAGGTTCCAAAGTGCGGAGGAGGTTACTGCAGTGCTTAAAACCCGGTCGAAAAAGCAATTTGACCGCCGAAAGGCCCTTTTGACCGGCGCAGCCCTGGTCGCGGCATTGGGGATCGGGAAAACCCTTTTCTCCCCGGAAACACCAAAGGAGACGACGTCAGCCGAAACGAAGGCGCTTTCTGAAGAGGAGGGCGCGGAAGAACATACGGAAGCGACGGAGCTGCGGCTGGTGCCGGAGGGTGGAACCTACGAGACGTTTCAGCTGGTCAGGGTCGAATACCCGATGGGGAAGGGATATGTACACTACACGCTGGACGGGTCCGCCCCCACGAAGGAGTCGCCTTTGTATACGGACGGGATCGTCGTGTCGGCGCCGGAAACGAGGCTGCGGGCCTGCCTCATCGATCCGTACGGGGAGTGCGAGGAGGTGGGCGGGATCTACCGGATCACGGCGGAGATCAAAGAAGTGGAGGCGGATCTTAAGGACCCGGTGATGTGGGACATCTACTATACGTTGAAAAAACAATGGCAGGAGCCTCTTTATACCTATGAACTCGCCACTCTGCGGGAGCTGCCGGAAGGGGCTGCAGGAAATGAGTACACCTGGCTTAGAGACTATCTGCCGTTTCTTCGGGAGGAAAAATGAGAGAGGAAGAGACTCTGCTCCTTAAGACGGACACAGCCGCCGGAGGAAGAACCGGAAAAAAGACCATGAATAAGCGCATTCTGATGGGTGTTCTCATAGCAGCAGTAAATGTGATCCTTTTTTGTGCGCTCGGCCTTTTGGAAGAAGACCGGGAGGTTTCCTGTGTGTTTCTTCTGGATACCAGCATCAGTATGGCGGGAGAGCCGTTGCAAAAGGGAATAGAAAGCATCTGGGAAACGATCTACCTTCTGGAGGATGGATCGCGCACGTCGCTCGTGACGTTTTCCGATAGGACGAATGAGGAGATCCCCTTTACGTCGGAGCAGGAGATCATCCTGCAGGCCCTGACGGGCGTTACGGTGCAGGGAAAGACCGATATTTCGGCAGGCCTTGTGCGGGCGGAGGAGATCCTTCGCGATGAAGAGGGGCGGAAATGCGTGATCCTTTTGCTGACCGACGGCCTGGACGGGTCGGAGCGGATCCCGGCTGCGTTGAAAGAAGACCTGAAAAATAAGCAGATCGAAATGATCATCCCGTGTCTCTATGGGGCTGAAACAGCGGAATTTAAGCGCCTGGCAGAGGACACGGGCGGCGTTTTCGTGACGCCGGGTGAGCCCTTTACCGCCGAGATCCGGAAAGCGGTCGCCTCAAAAAGCGGCGGCAGGGCGTGGACCTTCCTCCTGATCGCGGTTTCAGAGGGGGTTATTCTCCTCCTATATCGTACCGCCGCGCTTTCACGCGCAAAAAAAGCTCTCCCGAACGCCGGTTACATGAAGCGGGATGAGATCGTGGAAGCGATGAATTCAAATAAAGGTCTTTCCTATCACGGCATAAAGAGTATAATAAATGATAGAAAATAATCCACGGTGGAGGTACTTATGATACAGCCGAAAGCATTAGCGGTGCAGTTGGATGATCTGATCGCGTTGACAAAAAAAGGCACGCAGGAATGGGATGTGGCCGTGCAGACCACGGAACACATGGAGGATTCGCTGAAGGACCATATTGAGGAAGACGGGAAGGTCTGGACGATCGACGAGTGTTATACGAATTTCACGTGCAAATACCTTGGGAGCCCCTTCCATCTCATCAGCTATGAACTCCTGAAGACCAGCGGGGATGAGGTGAAGAGCAATAACCTGCTGTTCATGGCGCCGGACGCGATGCGCATTTTCCAGCTGGATTATCTCGCCCCCTTCAACGTGCAGAATTCGCCGGTCCTGACGGAAAAGCTGCATACGCTGTGGCTTTTGATCCTCGAAGGGGTGAAGTCGGGAAATAAAAAGATCCGCCTGGATGCCTCGGAACCGCCGCTTTCAGCGATGCCGAGCCAGAACCCGGAGGATCAGATCATTTCGGAGATCGATTGACAAAGTTTCAGATTGTGAACTGTGAGAATAATTCCCGTGAAAATGCAGCCTCGGCAGCCCCGAGGCTGTTTTCTATTCTTACGGTTCCGCTCTGCCCGTCGTTTTTAAGGATCCCATGGGCAAGAAGCTGTTTTTTCAGCTCTCTGGCGGTTCCTTCCGCCCCGTCGTAGAGGGTGACGGGGGTTTTGAACGCCTTTCGGATCGAAGCCTTTAAGAAGGGGAAATGCGTGCAGCCAAGGACGACTGCGTCCGCTTTTCCGTCATAAGGCGCCAGTTTTTCCGCGATAATGGCGTCGGTCTGGGGGTCGGAGAGCTTTCCCTGCTCGACAAGCTCAACCATCTCGGGGCAGGGCAGCGTCGTGATCTCTGCCTCGTCATCAAAACGGACAAAAAGGTCGTGGAACTTTTCTTCCCGGATCGTCATGGGCGTGGCCAGAACAAGGACCCTCGGATGGGGAAGGGAAAGCGCTGCCGGCTTCAGAGCGGGCTCGATGCCGATGACCGGGATCGATGCGTATTTCTCGCGAAGAAGGGCGATGCTGACGCTGGTGGCCGTATTACAGGCAACAACGAGCGCCTTGGCCCCCTGCTCCAGAAGGTACTCGGCGATCGAAAGGGAAAGAGCCTGCACCTCTTCCGCTGATTTTGTCCCGTAGGGCGCGTTTTTCGAATCGCCGTAGTACAGGAAGTTTTCTTCCGGGAGAAGGGCCGTCATGGCTTTCAGGACGCTTAAGCCTCCTACGCCGGAGTCGAAGACCCCGATCGGGTCGCTTTGCCTAGACATGGATCTTTCTTCCGTTACGGATGCGCATCAGGTCGATGATGTTCTGGTCCGGTTCAAAGATGATGATCTCGTTTCCTTTTTCGACCTTAAATACGATCTCCCACTTCTTCTGGTCCGGAATGCGGGAGGAGCAGTTGAGTATCTTGGCCGCGTTCTGCTCGTAATGACGGAGTTCACTGTCGCCGACGGGGGCAAGAAGAAGAATGGTTTCGGCGTCGATCTTTGCGACGTTCTTTCTTCTGGCCTTTCCGTAGATCCGGTCAACGTCGAGCTGGCCCTCGATCCAGATGTATTCATATTCCAGATCGCCGTATTTCAGCATCAGGTAGAAGCCGATGGAGGCGCCGATCACTCCGAAGAAGAAATAGGGGTGAAACAGGATCCCCACCACCAGAAACGCGCCGGTGAGCACGCCAAACAAGGTTGTGAGGAAGAGATTTAACGGCGACCGTCTGGCCTTGATCATTACAGAATTTTCAAAAATGCTCATGGATCTAATCCTTCCTTAGTTTATTTTTCAGCCACAGGAGATCCTCTTCCGGAAGAAGAGGGCCGATCTCCCGCAGGATCCGATCGTGATATGCGTTCAACACCTCTTTTTCCCGTTCGGTAAGCAGGGACCATTCGATCGCTGCCGGGTCGAAGGGGACGAGGGTGAGGGTTTCAAACCGCAGGAACTCCCCGAATTCGGTTTTCTGATCATCAGTAACGGCCATCATGTTCTCGAGCCTTATCCCGTATTCTCCGGGGAGATAGAGCCCGGGCTCGTCGGAAAGGACCATGCCGGGTTTGAGCTCGACGGCGTCGCTTTTCTTTTCGGGCAGGCGGTTCCGGATCGACTGAGGGCCTTCATGGACATTCAAAAAGCAGCCGACCCCGTGTCCGGTTCCGTGGTTATAATCAAAGCCGTGTTCCCATAAAGCCATCCGGGCCAGACAGTCTAACTGGATCCCGTTTGTTCCGGCCGGGAAATGCACATCTGCAAGGTCTAAATTGCCCTTTAGAACGAGCGTGTAGCGGATTTTTTGATCATTATCGAGCGGCCCTAAAGGAATTGTTCGCGTGATGTCGGTCGTGCCTTCCAGATACTGCCCGCCGGTGTCGAGAAGGAGGAAGCTCTCTTTCTCAAGAGTCTTGTCGGTTTCCTCTGTGGCCTCATAATGAATGATGGCCCCGTGTTCTTTGAACCCGGCGATGGGCGCGAAGCTCTGTCCGTAATAATTGCTGCCCCGGCTCCTAAACTCTTCGAGCTTGTCGGACGCCGAGATCTCTGTCACGGGCTCTGTGCCGACGGCGCCCTCCAGCCAGTGAAGGAAACGGATCATCGCAACAGCGTCTTTTTGGTGGGCGAGACGTAAGTTTTTGAGCTCGGTCTCGTTCTTGACCGCTTTCATAAGCTCCGTCGGGTTTCTCTTTTCTTTCAGGGAATAAGGGGCTTCCAATTTCTGCGCAATAATCGGGATGCTCTTTTCGGGTTCTAATACAACCGCCTGCCTGCGGATC
>JAEESA010000224.1 GCA_016286115.1 Lachnospiraceae bacterium | reverse complement strand
GACGATCATTCTGAATCCCGTTCATAGCAGTCCCCCTTCCGCTCTCACTAATCTCATCTGCGTCCTTCGGACTTGATTCGCTAAGTGTGCCTGTACAGAAATATGTAGGTTTATTCTTCGCTTCGCTTGAATTCCCCAACATATTTCACGCCTACTTTTCTGTATCTATCTTTCCGGAAACAAGTTCCGACAATGCATTGGAATAATGACCGCTGCTCGTATAGGTTCCACCCGCACCGGCAGCGGCATAACTGATGGAATTCCCTTTGGAGAACATTTTGGAAGCATAGGAATTCGTCCCGGTAAACAGGGATTTCAGATCAGAGATATTGGCATTCTTCAACTCATCCTCATCAAGCTCCAGTTTGTTTCCGGCGGTGATGCTGATTCCGACCCTTGAAAGCAGATTTTCAGTTAGTGATGTGGTTTTTGTCATCCATGCCGCATTTCGAAGAACGTTTTTGTCGTTGGAAGCTCCGGCCTGCTCCACCGTTTTATTGTAGTCGGAAATAAAGCTCTTTACTGCTTTTGTAATAGCATTCCAGTCATAATCTGTTTTCTCGACCTCTTCCCCCTTCTCATTCTTTTCCTTTACGGTCTTCTGCTCCCAGAGGGAACTCTTCATCAGTGCCTGTGCAGACTTTGCCATAGAACCTGCCGTACCGCTCATCAAAGTCATCGCCTGCCTGGAATCCTGGTTGGAAACCGCCTTTTCTGCATCCTTCTTGTTGTAATACGCTTTCATCAGTTTCCCATAGGTTCCGGAGCGGATCATATTATAATCCGAAATACTTATCGTCCCGTTTCCGCTCCCACTGTCTGTATTGATAGACAGTCCCGACAGAAACGAATTTGCGTTCTGCTTGGCTTTCGAACTCCAGTCCGAATCAGGGTACTGGCTCCCGTAGTAGTTTGATGTTGCGTAATCTCTGATCGTTGACATCGTTATGACCTCCTTTTCTCTTCAATGCTTCCCTGCACTCATCAGACATATTGCCGTTCCCGCTATATCCTTACATCTACATTTTCTCCGGGTTCCGATGTTTTTCCATCTGCACCATTCTTTCCTTCATCGTCCGTATTCACTATCCCATTTTCAGCCGCTTCCTTCACTTCCGGATTCTGTTTCTTTTCTTTCGTTGTTGCAGACCCCTCTGTAGCAGCCTCTTCCTTTCCGGCTTTTTCCATCTCCTTATTTGCCGCAGAAAGAGTCTTCAGCTGTCCGGATGTAAGATCGGACGCACCAGCCTGAAGATCCGCCAGTTCCGCTTCCTTCTTGGCAGTATCATCTCCCCTGGCCTTATCCAGTTTGATCTCTGATTCCAGAACTCCGGCTTTCCCCTCCATTGTGGTTTTCACAGATCCTTGTATATCTGCCTGCTTTATGGACGCATCTGCCGAAATCATGGCCTTCATACCGGCGTCAGAGAACCCGGTTCCCTTCTTCCCGCCTTTCCCTCTGACCTGTGTTTCTCCTCCCAGCATGTCTTCCATGGATGTTCCGGATGACTTCTGTTGGCGCTCCTCCTGGCGGATCTCCATTTCATGCTGCCGGAGCTGCGCCTGCAGTTCCGTGATTTCTTTCCGGATTTCCTGCTGCTTCTTCATCCGTTCATCCGGTGGTATTTTGTCGTCCTTGGAAAGATCCTGCAGTTTCTTCTCCGCGTTACGGATCTGTTCCTCGATGTTTTTACTATAGGCATCACTTCCGGAAACAGGTTTATTTCCTGCGCCTCCTGCAAAATATCCCTGTGCTGGTGTCGAACTTCCTATCCTCATAATTATTTCCTCCTTGAAAAAACATACATCTAAGCAACTGTTCCGGACAGCCGCAAACACTTGCTGTTTGCGGCGTGCGAAAGAAGCATCAGTGCCAGCACGGGGCGCATTCAAATGCGCAAGCCGCGCCCCGTGCGTATCTGCTCAGAACAGTGTTCTGAGCAGATACATATTTGCTTCATTCTGTATTTCGTCCTCCCAAAAACCCGGCATAACAAAGATGTTATGAATGGTCGTATTTTCGTCATAAACGGTCATATAATCATCATCGCAGACAAGCGCACCCGATCATTTTCTTTCGTCAGCTTCGCGGTTCCGAAGTATTTCTCAGTAACCCTTCGGATATTCAGGAATCCCAGGCCATGGTCTCCTTCTTTCTTGCTTGTTTCCGGCGATCCAGTTTCAGGATTGATATTAAGTACTCCGTCAAAGCTATTCATCACATCGATCAAAAATGTGTGGTTCTTCCGTTTGGATGTCACAAAGATCGTTTTCTCTTTGCTCTTTTTGGCACCTTCTATGGCATTTGTCAGCGCATTGATCAGGATCACACTGATGTCAAATGCATCTGCCTTGCTGTCCTGCGGGAACAGAAAATTACTTTCAAAGGCGATCCCGTCTTCCTCCGCTTCTTTCTTTTTCTCGGACAATATCACATCCGTAACAGGATTCCCGGTCTTTATGTCCGGTGCAAGGGCATCTGTTTCCTTGTCAATTCTTGACAGGTATTCTGCAGCCTCTTCATATTTATTCTGATCCAAGAGAGCGCAAATGATCTGAAGATGCTGATTCATATCATGCCTTAACCCCCGGATGCTCTGATAAAAACCTTCCGCCTCTTCCACTCTGGCCCGGATCTCCGCAATCTGTCCTTCCTGAATAGCAGCAATGTACTTTTCCTCCTGCGTTTTCTTGATCCGCTGGAACATCAAAACTACCACTAAAAGGGCGAAATAGCATATGATCTGATAGCCTGAAAGAAACAGCCGGTAGTCCATCGAATTCTCCTGCGGCAGAGCACCGGAAATCTTCTCATAAGACAGGCCAAGGTAATGAAGGACCCAATAGCCGACAACGGTGGCAAATACAGGAGTGATGATGAGGATCAGTTCCGTTTTGCTGACCTCTTCCGTTTTTCTGGTGTACGCTTTGTTGATCCCAACGATCAGACCAAACAAAATCAAGGCGCTTATGATCTCTCCCACTGCGGGCAGCACGATCGGCCACGCATTTCGAAAGCCTTCACTCATCTGAATGGTCCCGATCTTCATGCCGATCGGTGTCCAGATCATGACCATAAGGCCGCTTGCGATCCATCGAAGCTGATAAGCGGTCAGTGCCAGGAACAACTTCTGAGGATAATTCCTGTGGTCAATGCAAACCATTGTCGTAAGCGTAACAAGTATTCCCACCGCATATGCGAAAGCTGAGTCTAAGTAAAACGGAACAAAGTACAAAATGATCATCACGGCGATGTATGAGATTGCTACCGCAAGAGTCTTCCTGTTCTTCCTGTCTCTAAGATACGGTTTCACATAATAACCGATCAAAAGACCACTGATCGCAATATTTACAATTTCTTTGATGATCAGGATCACATCCCAATACTGTTCCATGTCTTACCCCGTTCTGCAATTCTTGCAATGTCTTCCGCTCTTATACCTCGCAGTACTCCATATACTTTTCTACAAACTCTTGGTAATGCCGCCTTGCCATGGGAAGATGCGAACCCTTTAGAATAATCTCCTTTGAGTCATAGCTTTCCACATAGCGGAAATTGATAAGGTAAGCACGATGAGGCTGATAAAACCCCTTCCCCAAAAGAGCTTTCAGGGAAGACAATGTCCCATAATACTCAATTTTCCTGTCCTTTGTCACAACGATGACTTTTCTCCCATAGACCTCCGCATACAGGATTTCTGCTGTTTTGACTCGGATATGTTCTCCTGCCGCGCTGATCGTGATCACATCCTCTGTTTCCTCTTCCTGATCCTGCACGGATAGTTCCCGAACTGCATTCTCAAGAACCTCTTCCAGTTTATCCGAATGTATCGGTTTTACCAGGAAGTGAAAAGCCTTCACATCAAAGGCCTCAAAGACATATTCCTCATTCCCGGTTATGAAGATCAGGATTCCTTTCCATCCGCTTTCCCGAAGATCTTTAGCTGCCTCCATCCCGGATATGCCCGGCATTTTGATATCCAGCAGGAGTATATCTGGCAGTCTTTCTTCCTGAAGAAGCTTCCCTGCATCCGTATAGATCGAAACCGATGCTTTCGGATACAGACGCTGCACCGCGCTTCGAAACACTTCGCATATTCTGATGTCGTCATCACAGATCGCAATTTTCATCACACCACTCCTTACGTAATCCACTTCTGATCGATGCTTTCTCTCACAATCATAGAAGTTTTCACACCATATTTCTATAGACATGTCATGAACGATCACTTTTTCGTCATGAATGGCATATATCCCGACAAAAGTCAATGATGCTTATCATACATATAGCTTGAAGCTTAGGAAAGAAGAGCTATGAAGGCTCAAAAATCCCCCATAGCTCTCCCTTTATGTTGAATGGTAGTACCAGACAACCAAAGCAATCGCCAACTTATTGCATCCTACACTGATACATCAATCGACAATCCCTTCCGGGCGTCAATCGCATCGCTTTTTATCGTCTCCTGCTCGTTGTTTTTCACTTTCTCCATGAGCTCTTTCGGTGATTCTCCTCTGGAAAGCAGCCTTTCCATTTGTTCCTTGTTTTCCTCACAACGAGCCTCCCGCTTCTCCTCCAGCTCCTTTGCCTTCTTTTTCCGCTCTGCTGCTTTCTCCATCAGCTTGTCTTGACGTTCTTTCAGTTCCTCTGCTTTTTCCTTTGCACATTGTGCCTGTTTTTCCGAAGCATGAGGATCATAACCAATACTCCAATAACTGTTCCTTCCATTTTTATCAATCTGCATCCCACACGCCAGGACTTCATGCCCCATAGCATGAATGTCATTTTCGATCTGCTTTCCTTCCTCCGGGAGCTTTGCAATCCGTTCCTCAATGACAGCCGCAAGTTCCGGATCTTTTTTCATTTGTTCTGCGATATTTCTTGAGATCACAAGATTTGATGTCCCTCCGGCACCCATGATGGTACTCATAAAGGACTTGTCCGAGCCCGAATATGTAGAAATGTTCACGCCATATTTTGATCCGAGCTCCACCAGATACTGATTTAGGGGTTTTGTTCTTTCCCCTGTATTTTTTTGAGCCGATTCTGTTTTTTCTGTTTCCTTCGCATCCGCAGACTCAGCCTGTTTTGTGGCAGCATCCTTCTTCAGATCAAAGACATTTTCAAACTGCCACATAGACTTTCCAACACCTGAAACAGCCATCTTTTTCCCTCCTTGGAAATGATTTACTATTATCAATTTTCCGCCTGACTCTATACTCTGTAATCAATACTCTTATATATTCCTGGAACCTCCTCCAGATCTGTCACT
>JAEESA010000223.1 GCA_016286115.1 Lachnospiraceae bacterium | reverse complement strand
TCGTAAGGCCGATCGAATAATCATGCACCCACTGTGTTGCCGAATTCATGGACTGCGTTTCATTGATCAAAAATCTGGACTTCTTTGTATTCGAAGGTTCGTACGTCAGCTTCAAAAGATCTTCGGGAAGGCTGTTCGCGAAATCCTCATAGTAGGTCTTCCCTGCCCAGTACGGGGCAACAACCTCCGCCAGATATTCCCTGTCTTCCTCCGACAAGGCAAATGTGGCAACCGAGCGATCGCTCAGCACCGCCTTCAGGTCTCCGAAGAAACAGGCATCCAGTTCCGGATATAAAACACCGTACCGCTCCGGCCCGCCGATCTGGCCGGCGAAGAGCTGGTCCTCTTCGATATGAAGCTTCATATTCTGCGCGGTAAGCAGCAGCGCTCTCGCAAAGCGAACGTTGATCGCTTCTCCCTCACTGGCCTTAAAGCTTTCCGTAAAATACTTCGCTCTTTCAATGTTTACATAATTACCGGCCTCATTTAACCGGTCATGAAGTCTCTGCACACGTGCTGAATTCCTGTTTTCCTTCATGGTTCCTGTACTCCTTTCGCGAACCTTCGTATCTGTTGAGGAAAATTCTAGGTGACTTCATTTGGGGAAACAATTGATGAAATCGAAAACGTTATCATACGCATTTCAAGAAACTGATGAAAAGTGCCGCATCAACAAGGCTCCAAGCCGCTTTTGGCAGCTTTTTCAATGCCGATAACCAGCGTAAAACCGTTTCTGTTTTTATAGTGTAAATTTGGGATAAAAAATAGAAATACCAGAATTATTCGTTTTATAGTGAAATCGTTTTCAGAAGCTCCAAATCCTCTGGATTCGTGATCTTGCGGTTCTTCGGGCTGCCCTGTGAGAGGTATGTTTTCTGCCCTTTCACCTTCTGCAGCACCTCTGCATCATCGGTAACAGGCAAAAATTCAGGGTGATCCAGCAGCTCTTCGTACGCATTTAATATGGGAAGAAAGGCAAAGGTCTGCGGCGTCTGCATGGCAAAAAGGGTCCTCCGGTCCGGCGTTTTTGCTCCAAAACCGTCCCGGTCCGCAACGCGGATCGTATCGGAAACCGGGATCGCCGCAGCCGCAGCGCCGTACTTTTTCGCGCCGTCAAGCGTGCGAAGGATGAGCCCGGCATCCGCAAACGGCCTTGCACCGTCGTGGATCAGAACATAATCCGGCTGCATGGCCTGCAGCGCTCTGAGCCCGCAGCAAACAGAAAGATACCGCTCTGCCCCGCCCTCTGTTAAGCCTTTTATTTTATTAAATCCGGAATTCATAATTAGATCTTTATAAGAATTGTCAGCCACTACCAGGATCCCATCGATCTCCGTAAGGTCCTGGAATGTCTGCAGGCTGTAGAAAAGCAAGGGTTTTCCCCCGACCGGCAGAAACTGCTTCGGAACGTCTGTACCTATTCTTTTTCCCTGCCCGGCCGCGAGCACGAGCGCCCAGTTTCCACCCTTTTCCATCGCTTTCACCGCTCTCAGATCTTCAGTGCCGGAACACCGTTCAGCGAAAGATCCGCAAAACGGCCCTCCCTGAACTCAATATAGCCTGCCGCGCCGATCATCGCGGCGTTATCGGTACAAAGGATCGGGGAGGGCGAAAAGAAGCCCACACCCTGCTCCTCGCATAAGTTCTTAAGTGCATTCCGAATAGAGCCGTTACTGGCAACTCCACCGGCTATGGCGAACTTTTTCTCTCCGGTCTCCTGCAGTGCCAGCATAACACGCTCTGTCAACGAGTCCACGACAGCCGCCTGGAAAGAAGCCGCCACATCATTCTGGTCAAAAGGCAGCCCTTTCATGCCGCATTCGTTTAAATAATTCAGCACCGCGGATTTGAGCCCGCTGAAGCTGAAATCATACGGCGCGTCATCAAACCGCGGCCGCGGAAACGCGATCGCTTCGGGATTTCCCTCTCTCGCCGCCTTCTCGATCTTCGGGCCGCCGGGGTAGCCGAGGCCGATGGACCGCGCGACCTTGTCAAATGCCTCTCCTGCCGCGTCATCCCGGCTTCGTCCCAAGATACGATATTCCCCGTATGACGGGATATGTACTAAATGGGTATGTCCTCCGGAAATAATAAGACAAAGGAAAGGAGGCGTAAGATCCTTATGTTCAATATAGTTTGCGGCGATATGCCCTTCGATATGGTTCACGCCGATCAGAGGTTTTTCCGCCGCCCAGGCCAGCGCTTTGGCGTAACCGACGCCGACCAGGAGCGCTCCGACAAGGCCCGGCCCGTATGTCACAGCCACGGCGTCAATGGAAGAAAGCGTTTCTCCCGCCTCTTTTAACGCCTCCGTCACGACCTGGTCGATCTTTTCGGTGTGTTTACGCGAAGCAAGCTCCGGCACCACACCGCCGTAAAGCGTATGAAGGTCGATCTGGGAAGCGATAATGTTGGAAAGGATCTCCCGGCCGTCCTTCACCACAGCCGCGGCCGTTTCATCACAGGAGGATTCGATCGCAAGAAGCTTTACTGTTTTTTCCATGCCTAAGCTGCCTCCCTTTCCCTCACTTCTTCCGGCACGCCGCCGCTCAGCCACCCGAGGATCTTCCAGTTCCCATCAGCGTCTTTCCGGCACACGTAGGTCTGGAACGAGGTGCTGTAGCTTGCTCCTTCCCTGACATAATAGATGCAGGGCACATAGGCGAGCTTCTGCGTTCCGTCTTCCCACATCACGATATCCTTCGTGTCCGGAATGGTGACATTTAAGGTCTTTCCGTCCGTGTGGTAAGACGCCACCTCGGTTTTCAGGTTCTTGAGAAACTGGTCATAAGGGTTTTCCGCCAGCAGCTCCTCATCAAAGAGCTTTCTGGCCTGATCCGCCATTTTTTCAAGATCCTCTTCCTCATACTCCTCGTTGTAATAGCATTTCTGGATCGAGGTATAAAATTTGATCAGTTCGCGGGGCGTCTTCGGATAATTCCGGTCCAGGTTCTCCGTGATCACCATATCCACCTTGCCGAGTTTATCATTATCATCCACCTTCTTCACGTTCAGATTGGTGAGGTAATAATAATACCCGAGGATCAGTGCCACAAAGATCACCCCGATGATAAGCGATTTCGGGCTGAGTTTCATTCTTCGTCCTCTTCAAAGACAAGCGTCAGGCTCTTTCCGTCTTTTCCGGCCTGCGCGCGGGGAAAGATCTTCCTGACGTCTTTCATGTAGTTTTCGGGATAATTCAGGGACGGCGAGTAATGCGTCAGCCACATCTCCTTCGGCTGCGCTTTTGCCGCCAATCCGGCAGCTTCGGCAAAAGTCATATGCTTTTTTAATTTTGCCTTTTCTTCCATCCCCTCTTCTGCGTACATCCCCTCGCAGATAAAAAGATCCGCATTCTGGGCCTGCTCCGCGATCCTCTCTGTCGGCCTGGTATCGGTACAGTAGGTCACCTTCAGGCCCTTTCGCTGCGGGCCGAGCACCATATCCGGGGTGTAGGTCTTTCCTTCAAAGACGACCTCATTCCCTTTTTGCAGCGGATTCCAGAATTGCAGCGGGATCCCCTGCGCCTTCGCGCGCTCCGCGTCAAACCGCCCGCCGCGCTTGATCTCAAGAGTATAGCCGTAACAGGTCACATTATGGCGCACCTTAAACGCCGTGATCTCATAGCCCTTGTGGGAGAAGGTTTCCACCTCCTGCTGCAGTTCCCTGTATTCAATGGGAAACGGCAGCTCCGGCGCGATCACGCGTAAGGAATTAGCCACCCGTTCCAGCCCCTTCGGCCCGATCATCGTCAGCGGTTCGGTACGGTCGGAATTCCCCATGGAAAGTAAGAGCCCCGGCAGCCCGCCGATGTGGTCCCCATGATAATGCGTAAAAAGAACCGTGTCGATCGGGTTCATAGACCACCCCTTTTCCCGGATCGCCACCTGCGTTCCCTCTCCGCAATCGATCAAAAGACTGCTTCCGTTGTATCTTGTCATCAGTGACGTCAGCCACCGATAGGGCAGCGGCATCATTCCTGCCGTCCCGAGTAAACATACATCTAACATAAAAAAGAACCCGTTTCTCAGATCACGCGCTGCATCAGGCAGGCGTCCTCCGGTGGATTTGTGTAATATCCCTTTCTTTTGCCGATTTCATCAAAATTATACTTACGATATAATTTTAGTGCTGCCTCATTACTGACCCGTACTTCCAGGTAGATCGACCACAGCCCCCACTCCTCGGCAAAAATTAAAACATATTCTAATAATTTACTAGCTACGCCTTTTTTCCGGTGTTTTTCTTCGACAGCGATCGTGAGCAGTTCGCCTTCGTCTGCCGCAACCCCGATCCCGGCGTAGCCGATCAGTGTTCCTTCGTTTTCTACGGCAATAAAATGATTTGCCTCCGCATCCAAGGCGGTTTCAAAGGAGTTCCGGCTCCAGGGCTCGGTAAAGGAAGCGTTTTCAATCTCCATGACCTTATCCAGATCCGCTTTTTCCAACTCTCGAAAACGAAAACTCATTTCGCTTCCCCCTCCTTCTTCATTCTCTCCCTCTCTGCCTGGGAAAGCCGGTAATAATTTGGCGCAAATTCATCGCCTTTCATCGCTTTCCCCTCACGAAGGAGCTCTCTTC
Organism: Lachnospiraceae bacterium; assembly: GCA_016286115.1. Lineage (GTDB taxonomy): Bacteria > Bacillota > Clostridia > Lachnospirales > Lachnospiraceae > RUG12461. The sequence goes on along the minus strand of JAEESA010000223.1, from coordinate 812 downwards.
CGCAGGCTGCCACACTCCCCGCTCTCTGCCTGTTCTGATTTGCCGGAGCAAAGGAAAATCCGACACGCAATAAAGTTTTTAATTCTTCCTTAAATTTATCAATTCCATCCCCGGTAAAGACCACAGCCTGCGCATACGCATTCAACTGCTCGGCCAGCTCCGTGATCGCGACTGCCGCGGGGCCGTATTTCCTGTCAAAACCACCATTCCCAAAGGCATAGACCGCCGTATAGGTCTGGTCTCTTCGCGCATCCATGATCGGGCAGACCAGGTCCCTCGCGCCCCACAGATTATACGCCATGGCGTCAAGCGTCGGCACCGGGATCAGCGGGATCGAAAGGGCCTTACAGATCCCTTTTGCCGTAGCCGCGCCGATCCGAAGCCCCGTAAAACTGCCCGGGCCTTCCGCCACCGCCACATAGTCGATGGAGCTTTTCGGAGCGCCCAGCTGCGTCAGCAGCGTATCGATCATCGGCATCAGCGTTTCCGAATGCGTCTTTTTGAAGTTCGTCGTGTATTCCCCCAGAAGCACATCCTCTTCCAGCAACGCGCAGGAAGCGACCAGGCCGGAGGAATCAATCCCCAGGATTCTCAATCTAAAAAAGCCTCCGATGCTTTTTCACTTCATAGCCGAAAACACCGGGTGTTTGCGGCTGTATTGAGAAGGTCACAATTCTACTGTTTCCACTGTGATCTCTCTATAATTAAATCCTTTTTCAACATTTTTTGAGATACAGATCTCGGTGAACTTTCCCTGCAGGAGCGAATCGATCCGTTCCGGCCATTCCAACACGGCCACGCCGTCGCCGTAG
>JAEESA010000222.1 GCA_016286115.1 Lachnospiraceae bacterium | reverse complement strand
TCATCCGTCAGATGAGTCACATGATAGCGTTCCTCTCCTACTTTTATCGTACCGATCATCCGGTACCCGGAAAACTGCTCTTCTTCTATATAAGTACGCTTCGGCAGCGTCTCTCCTCTTTCCAGCGCTTCGATCATCTCCAGAAGCCTCGGACCGTACAGGGGGCTGCACTCGGTGTTCACCGCGATCTTCCCCCCCTGCGTCAGCTTCAGCCCTTCCCTTGTCGCGTCAAAGGACAGGACTAAAACCTCACCCTTACGAAGATCGAGTCCTACTGTATACCCATGTTCCTCCAGTGCCTCGATCGCTCCATAAGCCTCATTGTCATTCTCGCAGTATACCACATTTATTTTATTTCTGAATTTTCGGATATAGTCCTCCATGACCTCTTTTCCCTTGGCCGTGGTAAAGTCCCCGGGCTGTTCCTCCATCAGGTTCCACCGCTCCTCGGACGCTGCCGCCTCTTCGAGCGCACGGGTGCGTCCCAGCTGTGCCGTAGCGCCGAGCGTCCCCTGGATCCCGACGATATTGATCTCGGAGGACGGGCTCCTGCCCTCCAGATACGCCCCCAGCCAGGCGCAGGCCCTCTGCCCCTCCAGGTAAAAATCCGACCCCACCCAGGCAGTATAAAGATCCTCCGGCGCGGTCACATCCCGGTCAAAGATGATCACGGGGATCCCGGCCTCCTTCGCTTCCAGCAGCGCACTGTCCCAGCCCGTTTCGATACAGGGATCGAGCAGAATATAATCCACATCCTGATCGATAAATTCCCTTATCGCCTTAATTTGGTTCTCCTGCTTCTGCTGCCCGTCCTTATAGAGCATGGTGATCCCCTGCGCTTCCTCAAAGGCCTCCTGTATGGAAGCCGTGCTGGCCATCCGCCAGTCCGATTCCGACCCCACCTGGGCAAAACCGACCGTTATGAAATTCTCCCCCGCCGTGGGGCTGTATGCCGTCCCCTTCGTCTGCTTCTTCTGGCATCCGCCAACCATCACCAAAATAAGGGCAGCCATAATCAATGTTCGGGATAATCGTTTCATAAAGTGTATTATAATCTTGTTCTTTTTTTTCTTCAATCTCCGATCGAGCAGGAGGGCCTCTCCTGCTCACGCGCGGACCGTGCCCGGCTTCAGCCGGGATATTTCCCGGCACGGGCCTGCGCATAAAAAAACCCGAACTGCCATGATCGGCAGTTCGGGCTGTTTTAACTCTTAGTCCTGTACGTACGGCATCAGCGCGAGATGTCTTGCTCTCTTGATCGCAGATGTCAGCGCTCTCTGATGCTTTGCGCAGGTTCCCGTGATCCTTCTGGGAAGGATCTTCCCTCTCTCGGATACATACTTCTTCAGTTTCAGCGTATCCTTATAGTCGATGGTATCTTTGCCACAGAAGACACAGACTTTTTTTCTTCTGTGAATAGGACGACGGCGGGGGCCGTCTCCTCCTCTTTCTGTCTTATTATAAGGCATATTCTCTTACCTCCGGTTCTTAATTAAAAGGCAGATCCTCTTCTACGCCGCCGGGTATGTTCATGAAACCGTCAGCAGCATCCTGCGGAGCACTTTCCGCCGGGGCCTGGTGGAAGCTCTCTCCACCACCGCCGCCGGAAGCAGCATTCTTGCTTTCCGCGAACTCCTGATCTTCGATCACCACGTCTGTGGTGTATACCTTCTGGCCTTCTTTGTTTGTGTACGATCCGGTCTGAATCCGACCGGTCACACAGATCTTGGTGCCTTTTTTCAGATACTTCTCGGCAAATTCCGCTGATTTCCCAAATGTAACACAGGAAATAAAATCTGCCGTCTGCTGGTTATCATCATTACGATCCCGACGACCTCTGCGGTCTACCGCAAGCGTATATCTTGCGATCGCCATGGTCTGATCGTTTGTGGAATACCGAACATCCGGGTCTCTTGTCAGCCGACCCATTAAAATCACTTTATTCATGCTGTTTTCTCCTCAAATTCTTATTCTTCGTCTGGTTTTACGATTAAGAATCGAAGAACGTTGTCCATGATGCGGACGTCTGTTTCCAGCTTTGCCGGAGCATCCGTTTCGGCGTCGAACTGGATAAAGTAATAGAAGCCTTCATCCATCTTCTGGATCTCATAGGCCAGTTTCTTTCTGCCCCAATCATCCACGTTCGTTACCGTACCGCCGGCTCTTCCGATATAATCCTTCGCTTTTTCCACGACGGCGGCTCTGGCATCGTCTTCGATTTTCGCATTTACGACTAATGCTAATTCGTATTTGCTCATCTGATCGCACCTCCTTTCGGTCTTTAGGCCCGAAGCGCCGAATTAACGCGGCCTCCGAGCAAGGGGTTTGGATTCGATATACCACGGATTTCTATATTAGCACGATTTTTCCGATGTTGCAAGAGAAAATCTATTTTACCACGATCTTCCCCAGCACCTCGCCGATCGGTTCGTGGATCACGAGATGCGCGGATGAATCCGCGGCTGTTTCCGACTTATTGATCATGACCAGATGCTTCCCACGGAAATAGTGGATAAAGCCGGCAGCGGGATAGACCACGAGCGAGGTTCCGCCGATGATCAGCATGTCTGCCTGGCTGATCGCGTCAATGGCTCCGCTGACGGTATCGTCATCAAGTCCTTCTTCGTAAAGAACAACATCCGGCCGCACCGGGCCGCCGCACGCGTCGCACAACGGAACATCCCCGTTTTCAGGATTTTTGTAATCCATGATGTATTGAACATCAAACGTCTTTCCGCAGTTTTCGCAGTAATTCCGGAGCGTGCTGCCGTGAAGCTCATACACGGTCTTGCTGCCGGCTTTCTGATGCAGTCCGTCGATATTCTGGGTAACAACGGCAAGAAGCTTTCCCTTCTCCTCGAGCTCCGCCAGCTTTTTATGCGCGGCGTTCGGTTCAAAGCCGACCGGGAGCATCTTGTCCCGGTAAAAATCAAAGAATTCCTTTGGTTTATACTTATAAAATGTGTGGCTTACGATCTGCTCCGGCGGATATTTATATTTCTGGTTGTACAGCCCGTCCTGGCTGCGGAAATCCGGTATGCCGCTTTCCGTTGAGACCCCGGCGCCGCCGAAAAACACGATCTTGTTGGATTCATCGATCCACTGCTGCAGAGTTTCCTGATCTGTCATCTCTCTCCCTCCTTTACAACACCCTTCAATCTCTTAAACAGTAATTCATTGAGCAATATGATCATCACCACCTGCACAAAGAACATGCCGACCGCCTGCATCGCACGGGTGGGGAGCATCACAAGGAAAGCCTTTCCGTATAACACGCAGATCCATATCGTATTCAAGATCATCCCGAGCACGAATTCCACGATCGCCGAGGAAAAGATGGCCCGCAGGATCGTGACCTTTTTATGCAGGAACAGCCCGAACACTACTCCTGTCAGTACTGCCGTCAGGGTAAACCCCGGGAAAAAGGGGCCGCTCGGGAACAAAAGCGCTCCCAGAAGATCCGATACCCCGCCGACGATCGCCGCTTCCACGGTGCCCAGGAGCACGGCGGCAAAAACAATGGCCAGAAACCCGAAACCGATGCGAACAAATGGCGTCTGGATGCTTAAGAAACGGGTGACCACCACATGAAAGGCGATCAAAACGGCGATCAGCACCATGCGCTGCACGGTCAGTCGTTTTTTTAACTCCACTCTCATAAAACTTTTAAAACCTCCTCTTCCGATACCTCTCTGGAAACGGACTGATCATCTCCCGGCGCCAGCTGTCCGATCCCTTGGGTAAACACAAACCGGAGTTTTCCGTTTCTGGTCTTCTTATCCGTAAACAGCTTCTGAAACAGCTTTTCCCTGTCTACGTTTTCCGGGATCTCAACCGGAAGCTGCGCAGCTTTAAGCAGATCGATGATCCGCGCAGTTTCTTCACTCTTCATGAAGCCGAGCGTTTCCCCGAGCCTTGCCTGAAAGACCAGACCGATCGCTACCGCCTCCCCGTGAAGCAGCGTATAATCACTGACGGTTTCGACGGCGCGGCCCAGTGTGTGCCCGAGATTCAACGCTTCTCTGAGCCCCGAAACCTCTTTTTCGTCCTTCTGCACAACCTCGTATTTGATCCGGCAGTTTTTCTCCGCCATATAAAGGCAGCTTTCAGGCTCCAGCGCGAAGATCTTGTCCATATTCTCTTCCAGCCAGGAAAAAAATTCGCCGTCTGCAAGGCAGGCGTGCTTGATCGTCTCCGCAAGACCCGAAGAAAGCTCGCGCTTCGGCAATGTCTTCCATGAATCCACATCAATATAGACCTTTTTCGGCTGGGAGAACACGCCGATCAGGTTCGTCGCCAGCGGGGTGTTGACCGCAGTCTTCCCGCCCACCGACGCATCTGCCGCCGACAAAAGTGTTGTCGCATAATTGATGCAGGACACACCGCGGCAAAACGTGGCCGCCAGAAAGCCAGCCAGATCCGTCACCACGCCGCCGCCTGCGGCGATCACGGCCGTATCCCGGCGAAAGCCTGCTTCCAGCATCTTATCTTCCAATATTTCCTTATTTTTCCGGCTTTTTTCGGTCTCACCGGCGGGAAAGGAGAAAAGCTCCGCTTTCAGACCGGCCTCATCCAGTGATCCCATGATCTTTTCGCCATATAAAGACTTTACGGTCTCATCGGTGATCAACGCATAGCGGGATGCTTTCGGCGCCAGCCCCTTCTTTAAGTCCTCCGCCATTTTCCCGACAAGGTTCTGCCCGATCTCTATGTCATAGGAATCATCCGTTTCTTTTTTTAAGGATACCCGAAATTCACTCATTTTCTTCTACCAATGCTTTATATATCTCCCGTTTCGGAACGCCCCGGTCCTTCGCCACCGCCTTCATGGCCTCCTTGCGGTCCATTCCCTTTTCCTCATAGAGCGCCATGTGCTCATGGAGCGTAAGCTTTTCAAACTGTTCCTGCCGCTCCTTCACGGCCTCCGCAGGATCCCTTCCCGCGCATACGAGAACATATTCTCCCCGCGGCTCATTCTCCTGATAAAACAGAACCGCATCCTTTATGGTCGTCAGGCGGCTCTCTTCATGCACCTTCGTGAGCTCCCGGCATAAAGTCAGCGACCGGTCTCCGAAAGCGTCTTCCATTTCCTTCAGCATTTCCCTGAGCCGGTGGGGCGCCTCATAAAACACGATCGTCCGCTCTTCCGTTTTCAGCGCTTCAAAGCGCCGCATCCTGTCCTTCTTTTCCTTCGGAAGAAAGCCTTCAAACACAAAACGGCGGCTGTCCTGTCCCGATACCGAAACGGCTGTAGTAAGCGCCGATGCTCCGGGAACACCCTGCACCGGGATCCCCCGTTCGAGGCAAAAACGCACCAGCTCCGTCCCGGGATCCGAAATTCCGGGCGTACCGGCATCCGTGATCAGAGCGATCGTCTCCCCGGCAAGAAGCCGGTCGGTCAGCGCATGTGCTTTTTCCACCCGGTTATATTCATGATAGCTCGTAA
>JAEESA010000221.1 GCA_016286115.1 Lachnospiraceae bacterium | reverse complement strand
ACACCGAGGCGGTGGTATTTTAGGATTTCATACTCCGCGCCCACATCATGCGCGATCCGACTGATCTCCTTCAGCTCCTCTTCGGTGTCATTGACGCCGGGGATCACGGGGGTCCGCACACGGATCTTAAGATCGGGACGTGCTTTTCTGGCCAGATACAGGTTCTCCAAAATCCGCTCATTCCCTGCCCCGGTCCATTCCTTATGTTTTTCGGAGTCGTGAAGCTTCACGTCCATATAGAGTACGTCGAGGTTCTTCGCAACCTCCTCCATCACCCCAGACGGCGCCATCCCGCAGGTTTCCATGGAACGGTGGATATAACGCTTTCCGGCTTCAAATAAAAGCGGGATCGTAAACTCCGGCTGCGCCATGGGTTCCCCGCCGGAAACCGTGAGCCCGCCTTCGGAGTGCTCGTAGAACTTGCGATCCGCTTCCACTTCTTCCAACACTTCTTCGATCGTCACTTCTCTTCCGATCTGCTGCAGTGCGCCGGCAGGGCAGATCCCTTCCACTGTTCCCGGAGCCAAAACCTTTTCCCTGTCAAAGGCAAGTTTCCCTTCCTCAAACCGGCAATTGAGCTCTTTAAGTCCCGAAACGCAGCCTCTGCAGCCGATACACTCCTTCGCGGTCCAGGAAATTTCCGGGCGGAAGCTCTGGGACTCCGGATTCGCGCACCACTTGCAGCGCAGGGGGCACCCCTTTAGAAAAACGACGGTCCGGATCCCCGGACCATCGTGTATGGAAAAATGCTGGATATTGAATATCGTTCCTTTTACTTCCATGTGAGTTTCTCCGGAAGGGCGATCTCAAGCGGCTCTCTGACGAAGTAATCCGAGATGGCCGTGGGCTGTTCAAGAACTCCATTCTCCACGCACCAGTCGGCGATGTTCTGCAGATGGTCATAATCCTCAGCGCTGAACGCCACGTCAAAGGTGAAGGAGTCAAAGCTCTTTAACACATCTTCTTTTGAGACCGTCAGATAATCCGCGCAGATCTGTGCCGCTTCATCCGTATCGGACTTGATGAAATCAACGGCTTCCTGCGTGCCCTTTAAGTACGCTGCCACCGCTTCCGGATGTGCCTCGGCAAAGGCCTTGTCCACGGCGATAAAGCCCTGGGATTTGATCCCGATATCACCGGTGGTGTTTAAGACATGGCGGCCTTCCGCTTTCTCGATCTCCTCTGAAAACGGCTTCAGCCCCAGGATCGTATCGACCTGTTTTGCCACATACGCCGCAACCACTTCGCCGTCAGAGCTCAGGTAATTGATGTCGGCATCGGCCGTGGTCAGCCCGCCGCTTTCCAGTTCCTTCGCGATCAGGTACTCGCCGAGGGTTCCCTTCACGATACCGATCTTGCCCTTGGAAAGATCCGCAGCCGACTGAATGTCGGGATTAGAAGTTTCAAACCAGTAAGACCCGTCCGCATTCGTCACAAAGTTCGAGAGCACACGGACGTTGGATGCCGGAATAAGGCGCGTGCAAAGGGCGTAATCATAAGCCGCTCCGATATCCGCCGCTCCGGTCACGATCGCGTTGATCGTTTCGATCCCGGCGGCATAGGTCGTGATCTCCACATCGATCCCATTGTTTGCATAAAAGCCCTTTTCCTTGCCGATCACCTGCGCATATGCAAGCTGCATGGTGTCCGTACCGACGCGCACCTTCGTGAGATCTGCCGTCTTTTCTCCCGCGTTTACCGTGGATGTTCCCGGGGTTGCATTTCCGCAGCCGGCTGCTCCAAACGCCATAAGTACTGCCATGGCTCCAGCAATAATTGCATTCCTTCTGTTTTTCATGATACTACTCCTCCTTAGTTGAAAATGATTATTGATTGATCCTAATTTCTTTCACGCCGTAGTGCTTTAAATACTTGTTTCCCAGTGTCCGAAACAGCTTGTCGAACAGAAATCCGAGGAGCCCGAGCGTGATCACTCCGCAGATGATCCAGTCTGTTCTGAAGTAAAGCCTTGAGTTATAGATGAGGTAGCCCAGCCCTTCTTTCGCCGCCACCATTTCGGCTGCCACGATAGCACCGAACGCGCCGCCAAGGCCAAGCCTTGCTCCGGTGAATGCGTAAGGAATGATCGACGGCCAGACCACCGTAAAGAAGATATCCTTTTCGCTGACCCCTAAGATCCTTGCCGCGTTGATCCGGTTCTGATCCATCGAGAGGATCCCCGCGATCACATTGACCGAAACCGTGAACACCGTGCCGTATAAGATGATCATGATCTTGGAGCCTTCATCCACACCGAACCACATCAGAAACAGTGTGATGAGCGCCAGTCCCGGCACGAAACGGAAGAAGTTGATGAAGGGTTCAAAGAAACTCCGCACCACTTCGATCCGTCCGATCAGCATGCCCAGCGGGATCCCGATGAGGCAGCCCAGGCCCCAGCCGATGAACACGCGCCGCATGGAGATCAGGGCGAATTCAAAAAGCTTTCCGTTGGCGACGATCTCCCACGAGCCGGCCAGTGTCTTAAGCGGTCCCGGCAGCAGGATGTCCTCCTGGAATAAAGACAATATCCACCAGAATACGATAAATGCCAGCCAGGTTATAATTCCTGTTTTTAATAGTGTTTTCCAGATCTTTTTACCTTTGTTCTCCATCGTTTTCTCCTTAGCTCAACTCTTGGCACGCCCTCAGCAGAAAGTGCTTTGGGCTGTCCTGTTCATTTTGTGGCAGCATATTATCTCCTCACCCCGCCACTCTCTCGCTGACCGGCTCCGGCTCCGGCTTGTGTTGATGCGCCAGGATCGCTGCGTTCAGCTTCCGATGGAGCTGCGCCGTATACTGTACAAAGTCCTGGTCTTCCGAATTCCTCGGATAGGAAAACGGAACCGTTTCATATGACGCGATGCATGCGTCCGGCGCTGCCGATAAGATGCTGATCTTCTGTCCCAAAAGCACTGCCTCGGAAAGATCATGTGTCACAAAAAGGATTGTTTTCTTTGTCTTTTTCCAGATCTGCACGAGCTCATCCTGCAGAACCATTCTGGTCTGTGCATCCAAAGCGCCGAACGGTTCGTCCATGATCAAAACCTCCGGGTCGCTGGCAAAGCTCCTGGCGATCTGAAGGCGCTGGCGCATGCCGCCGGACAATTCCTCCGGATACTTTTTCTCATGCCCCGTAAGCCCGACCAGCGCGATGGCTTCTGCCGTACGCTTTTCCTTTTCCTGCTTGCTGAGCTTCTTCGGCTTCAATGCGTAAGCCACATTATCTTTAACCGTGAGCCAGGGGAAGAGCACAGCGTCCGCATTCTGAAACACGAGCCCGCGTTCGGGCGACATGCCTTTGATCTCTTTCCCATCCATCTTCACCTCGCCGCTTGTCTTCGGAAGAAGCCCTGCGATGATGTTTAAGAGCGTTGTCTTTCCGCAGCCGCTTGCGCCCAGGAACACATGAAATTCGCCTTCCTGAATGTTCAGGTTGATGTTCTTTAAGACATACCCTTCCTTACCGTCAAAAATGCGGTCCGGGTTGATGTTCTTGGAAAAGAACAAGCCCTTTTCTTTTGCGTCGTTTTCGTATCTCTTACATAAATTTACGATGCTGATCTTCGGCTCCATCAGGCCACCTCCGTATTGCTTGTTCTGCTGATGATATCGTTCTGCAGCTCATCACTTAAGTTGACAAAATACGCGCTGTAACCCGCCACTCTTACGATCAGGCCTCTGTAATTTTCGGGATGCGCTTTTGCGTCAAGCAGCGTCTCCTGATCGATCACATTGAACTGTACATGCCAGAGCTTCAGATCCCTCCAGCATCGGATCAGTTCGGCAAGCCGTTTTGATCCCGCTTCCCCTGCCACTGCTGCCGGCGTGAACTTGAGGTTCAAAAGCCTTGCAGCGCGGTTATTCACCGCCGGGTTCTTGGAATGGTAGTTGGAAAGCAGCACTGCCGTCGGTCCCTTCTCATCCGCGCCCTGGGCTGCCGAGGTGCCGTCCGAAAGCGGGAGGCTTCTCTTTCTGCCGTCCGGCAGAGCCCCGATCACCTTGCCCATCGGCACATTGGCCGAAGCAGGGACATAGCGGATATCGATGTAAAAATGGTCATGCTCTTTCTTCGCTTCCGCCGCGGAAACCTCGCCGGCGATCCGGTCGATCTCCTGTGCGATCGTGTCGGCGTAAGGATCGTTATTTCCGTATTTCGGCGCTTTCATCAGCCAGCGTCTCAACACTTCCTGCCCTTCGAAGTCGACATTCAACGCTTCCACCAGTTCATTCAGCGTCGCTCTCCCATCTTCGAAAACAACCTTTTTCACTGCTGCCAGAGAGTCCACGGTGCTCGCATATCCGACCATATCGAAGAAGGCAAAATCCAGACCGCCCTCGATCCACTGCGAATGAAGATCCTTCCTCTTTTCCCGGCACAGCCCATGCAGGACGGAGCCGAACGGAGTGGCGAAATGCCCTTCCCTCACATGATGTACGAGGCGGATCTGGTCGCAGGTTTCTTTGATGTAATACTTAAGCTGCGTCTTGAACGCCTTGTAAAATTCATCCCATGTGGAGAAGTCCTTTGCTTCCCCGGTTTCAATGGTCAAAAGCTCGTCGCCGTACTTTTCGATCCGGCCGTTTCGAAGCGTAAGCTCCACGACTGCGGCGAGGTTGATGCTGGGGCCCTTACTGGTCCAGGTTTCCTTCGACGGCATCCTGGTCTCGGTGCAGCCGGAAACCGCGTAGTCATTGGCCTCCGCAAAGCTCGCTCCCTTGGAAAGGTTCACGGGGATGATCTCCTCATCGTTTAAGAGCTTCGGATGCCCGGAACCGACCTTGATCGTGTTGGCGATCTCAAGAAGAAGCCTCTCCGGCGTATTGGAATGTACCCTCACGGCCAGATCCGGAAAATCCAGCGGCAGCCGCTGTTTATTCTTCAAAAAGAGATACGTCAGATCGTTTGTTGCATCAAACCCTTCTTTGGTCTGTCCGCCGATCGTGACCGCTTCCCAGTGCGCGTATCCGTCGGAAAACGCGCCGCCCGCCGGGCTCACATACACATCCCTGAACTTCGCCATCGCAAGCCACAGGCAGGACAGCATCTCGTCGGCCGCCTCTTCCGTGATCCTTCCCTCTTCCAGGTCCCTTTTATAATAGGGATACAGGTACTGATCCATACGGCCGTTGCTGATCGTGCCCGATGTCTTCTGCTCCAGGCGGGAGAACATCTGCATGATGAACTGCGACTGCAGCGCTTCATAGAACGTTTCCGCGGGCTGTGCCGGCACTTTTCGTAAAACTCTCGCCATCTCCAAAAGCTCCGCTTTTCTCTTCTCATCGCTCTCTTCTGCCGCAAGCCGTTCCGCCTCTTTACTGTATCGTTTGGCAAGAGTCATGATCGCGTCGGACACTAATATGGAACTCACGAGGAAATCCCGGTCGCTTTCCGGCGATTCGTCCGTCAGCGCATCCAGCTCCGCCTCTGCTTCGCTCTTAATAGAAGCAAACCCTCTCGTAAGGCCGATCGCGTAATCATGCACCCACTGCGTCGCGGAATTCATGGACTGCGTTTCATTG
>JAEESA010000220.1 GCA_016286115.1 Lachnospiraceae bacterium | reverse complement strand
CATTGATCCCGTCCAAAAAGCCCGTCATTTCCATGATCGTCAGCGAATACTTCTCCGCCAGCTCTTTCACGGTGCCCTTCACCTCCGTGTCGGGATCCTCAAGGAGCTGCTCATACACGCCCTTTTCCTTCATGAAATAATCCTGCCACATCGCCTGAAGCTTTGCTTTGTCCTCCTGCTCGTTATATGCGATCTTATGCCACTGTTCCAGTAATGCCATCTTTTTCTCCTTTATCCTGATGTTTATTCTTATTTGTCCTGAGCCGCTCTGCACAATTTCTACTCACGGCGTTCCGATTATATCCTATTCTTGGGAGATATTCAATATATTAATGTCCTGTATCATCACTGCTTTTCCCGCCGCATGGCAGCGGCCGGCCCAAAGGCCGGGGTCTCCGTAGTACGCTGTGCACTGCCGCACCGCTCCCTCCGGGTCTGACACCGCATATTCCCGGTATCCTGCAGCAAAGCTCTCGTATGCGGCCATCAGCTCGGGTTCTCTTTCCCGAAGGATCTTAATGTTCTCCTCCTCACCGGGAAGGAATAACGGCGTGACCCATAAGATCTTCAGGTCCTTTCTTTTTTTCATCACAGAAAACGCCCAACGCTGCTTCTCGATCGCCTTTTCGCGGTACTGCAGCAGCGAGCTGAAACCGGTTCCATACAAGATAACCTTCTCCGGTACAGAAGCCTCCTCCGTTCCTTTCGCCCTGACCTCGAGCTTCTGCTCCCACGGGATCTCCGGGACCTCCGCCTTTAATATCTTAAGCCACACGTCTTTCAGCTTTTCGTCCTTCAGCCGGATCCGGTGGGAAAACAGGGATCCGATCGACAGGACCTGCTCTTCGATCGCCTTTTCGAGAAGGTCGTCATCCGTCTTGGCGTCCGGCTGCAGCGCCGGCTCCAGGATCAGCTCGTAATTATTTCCGTCCGCTGTTTCCCAGCCATTGAAGGGATCTGTGAGGACCAGCTCCTGCGGCTTTCCTTCCGGCATGCGAAAGCCGATCTTTGCCGCCGTCTCCCGGAACGGGAAAAAGAAGGGGCGTGCATGAATATGCTCCGTAAGCGCCTTTTCCTGCAGGCCGTACATCGGATATTCATGGAGGCTCGTCCCTCTCACCGGGCGCATAAAATCCCCGTATTCCACACGCAGCACTTCCTCATACTGCGCGGGGACGTTAAGCCGCATGCCTTCAAAATCCATCGTGAGCACGATATCAAACCACTCTTTTTTATACGCGTGGCTTTTTCCTTCGCTCCAGTAATGCAAAAGCCCGACTCGTTCCGTTTCCCTGTCCTCAAAGCGCCGGTACCACTTTTCGATCAGAAAATTCAGCTGCTGCGAGATATTCCCGTTTATGATCTTGTAATGATTTTCCCTTTCCACAAGGTCGAAAAGGCGCCAGGTCGCCTCGCTTTCCTGGTCGTCAAGAAGGCGCTGCGCCAGCTCATCGATATGGCGGATCTTTTCGATCCTGTCGTCTTCCTCTTTCTCATCCTCTGAGAGCTTGTCCAGCGGGAAGATGTCCACCCCGGCGATGTAAGGAAAGCCGAAATTGGCATCCATATATTCCTTATCCGTCCGGATCACGTTCGAATTCGTGATCCTTGTGGTAAAGTCGAGGCACTGCGGATCGGTATGGATGTTCGTGATCTGGTAGGCTGCGGGCAGCGCGTCCCGGGCGATCGCAAGGAACTTTTCATAGTCGCTGCGCATCATGCAGATATCAAAATCGTCATCCCAGGGAACAAACCCGCCGTGGCGCACGGCCCCGAGAAGAGACCCGTTATCCAGGAACCAGCATAACCCGTTTTCTTCACAGACCCGGCTGATCTCGGAAAGCACCTTCATTTCCGATGCCCAGAGCTTTTTCATCATGCGGGAAATGTAAAAGCCGTCCCGCACTTCCGGTTCGAAAAAACCTTCCGGCAGTTCCAGTTTCATCATGTTCAAACTCCAATCATTTCCCGGTAAGAAGGCATTTTCTTAAGGTATCCGAAGTACTGAAAATACTCTTCCTGTTTTGCATAGAAAGGATAATCATGCGCGGACTTTTCATGCACCGGATTCATATAATTCGCGCCGAACCGGCTTTTCAGCGCCGCCGTATAGATCGCGGGAACATTCATCGTCGTGACTTCAAACGGCAGTTCCAGTGTTTTCTCAAACCATTCCTTCCGGCGGATCATCGGCCCGTCGAGATACGCGATGTGCGCGTAATAGTCCATCTCCTGCCCTTCCTCCCAGGGACAGCTCATCGCAATGGCGTCCGCCACCCTGCATAAGATGTTCCGGAGCGGGCGTCTTTCCTTAAAAAGCATTTTGATCTTAGGATAGGAGGAAAGCTGTCCCTTGAGCTTCTCAAGGTCGGATTGAAACGCATTTTTTTCCGCCTTCAGTACTTCTCCCTTTGCCTCCCTGGTTTCGATCGAAACCAGCCGGTGTACGAGCTGATACGCCACGCGGTACAAAAGAGCCTGCAGATCCCGTTTCTTCGGATCGTCCGGAAGCGTATCGAGAGGATAGATATCCAGATTGATGATAAAGGGGCAGCGATAATAGTCCCTTAACCTGTCCGTATCCCATTCGAGCTTCGGCGCGATGTTGTTTGTCGCGACCGCATGGAACTGGTAAAAAGTGTCGGATGAATATATGCTGAGGATCCGGTTCGGCGGTTTCAATTCAGAGGCATGTTCCAAAAAGGTCTGAAAGTCCTTCCGCGGCATCGTGATATCGATATCGTCATCCCAGGGGATAAACCCGTTATGACGCACGGCCCCGAGCAGCGTCCCAAAATCCGCGTACCACCGAAGCCCGTATTTGTCCCAGAGTTCCCTTAAGTCCTCCAGAACTTTAAGCTCCGCGGCCCAGGTGCATTTCATCATGGCCGGCACAAAGAAATCAGAGCGCACTTCGTCGTAAAAGAATTCATCCGGAAATGTCAGCATCACGCCCTCCCGGAACGATCATGATCTTCGTGTAATCTTCCTTTTTTTCTTTCATGATGTGAAGCCCCTCAAGTAAACCGCCCATCTCAAGGCAGTGGCTAACCAGTTTTTCGGGCTCAAAACACTTCTTTTCTATTAGAGAAAGAACCTTGTGCCAGTCGTCCGTTTCTTCCCCGGTGAAGGAAGAGTTCCAGGTTCCTGTAAGGCGCAGCTGGTTCCTCAGGATCTTCCAGTATACGTCCCTCGGCAGCGCCATATCGGAAGCCGGGTTTCCGACCAGAACCACCCTTCCGCCATACGACGCAAAGGCCACGGCCTGCCGGTATGTTTCCTCTTTTCCCACACATTCAAACACCACTTCCGCGCCCTCTCCCTCGGTCCTCTTATCCAGCCATTCTTTCGGATCTTCCTCCTTTGAATTGCAGAAATTCATGATCCCGAAGGTTTCGCATTTTTTGCGCTGGCTCTCCTTGTTTCCGATCACGAGAGGTTCATTCCCCCGGCTTTTAAGCAGGAGCGAGATCATAAGCCCGATCGTCCCGCAGCCGATCACAAGAACCTTATCCTGCGCTTCAACCGCGCCGCGGCGCAGCGCATGCATCGAAACCGCGAGGGGCTCCATCATCGCAGCGGCCTTTAAGGAAACCGTCTCCGGAAGCTCCAAAAGGTTTTCGGCGGGAACATTCACCCATTCGGCGAATCCCCCGTCGCAACGGGAGCCGAGGTAATTATAGTTCCGGCACATTTCATACAGTTTCTTTTTGCACGGTCCGCACTTTTTGCAGGGGATCAGCGGGAACACGCAAAAACGCCTGCCGAAAAGAGAGGGATCCACTCCCTCTCCCAGTTCCTCTGCCGTTCCCGAAAACTCATGTCCCAAAACAAGCGGCATCCGATGCGCTCCGGTGTCAAATGTCCGCGGCACATCCGAACCGCAGATCCCGGCTGCGGCCACCCTGATCAAAACCTCTCCCGGCCCCGGCTTGGGCCGTTCTTTTTCCTCCAGTCTGAGATCCCCGATCCCATGAAGTATCCAGGCTTTCAATCCGTCTTCTCCTGTTAATCCTTACTCTGCATTGATCACGCCGAGAGCCCTTTTCATGTCCTCCTTCGTCGTGATCTTAAAGTTTCGTTCATCCCCATCGATCATCACGATATCCATTCCATAGAGGATCGCCGGTTCCGTAGATCCGTGGATCCTTGCGAGTTCCTCCTCGGAAAGCGCCGCTACGCTTCTTTCATACTTTTCGAGCATAAAAAGCTCCGGCGCCTGTCCGGCGTATACCCGTTCCCGCGGCAGCAGCTGATCGACGCGCCCGTTGCCATCCCCGAGATACACCGTATCCTTCATCGGCAGCACGGGCATGACCCCATCATGGCCATTTAGCGCTGCGTACATCTGGTCCAGATCCTCTTCTGTCAGAAACGGCCGCGCCGCATCCTGGATCAGCACCGTATCCTCTTTGTCAAAAGGACCGGCCATTTCTTCGATCTTTTTCATCCCCTGCCGGATCGAATCCTGCCGGTTAAATCCCGGCTTCGCCACGCCCATGAATTTCGAGAGCGCAAGCCCTTCGTCCGACAGATCACGCTTCACTTCGTCAAGAAAGCCTTCGTCCATCACAAACACGATCCTGTCGACATGTTTGCTTTTGAAAAGCGATGCGGCCGAATGCGTGATGATCATGCGGTCTTTGAGCCTCACATACTGCTTCGGCAGCTTTGCATCCATGCGCAGCCCGACGCCGCCGGATAAAAGGATCCCGTAATTCAAGTTTCCATCTCCCTTATCTTCTTCAGTGTCTCCCCGTACGGAGCGTTCTTTCCAAAGAGGAGCGTCGTCCCAAGTACAAACCCCCGCACTCCTCTCGGCGCGTATTTTTTGATCTTATCCGCGCTGCAGGCGCCGTCCCAGTAGATCTGGAAATTCATCTCGCGGCACATCGGAAGGAGCTTATCGTATTTCTTGCCGACATACGGCAAAAACATCTGCGACGCATTCCCCGGATTCACCGACATGACCAGCACCTTTTTCACAATCCGCAGCATTTCATAAACCGTCTCCACACTGGTTCCCGGGTTGATCGCGATCCCGGGGCAAAGCCCTGCGTCAATGATCTTCTGCAGCGTTGTTGAAGGATGATATTCCGCCTCGGGGTGGATGTAGATCGTATCCCCCGGATTCAGATTTCTGATGAAAAGATCGATCGTATTGATCGGATGCTCCACCATCAGATGCACATCCATGGGCTTCTTCGTCAGCGAGCGGATGCACTTCAGATCGTTTAAGGACATCGCGTAGTTCGGGACATATCTTCCGTCCATGATGTCAATGTGGAAGGAATCGATCCCTCCCGCGTCCAGTTCCTTTACTTCCCTCTCCAGATTTCGATAATCAGCGCACATCATTGATGCCAAAAGTTCGATCTTCATACCTCTCCTCACTCCACGTCAACATTCTGTATCATCACGGGCATATGCACCCGCCGCACAAGCTGCACCACACTGCTGGGATCGCCGTAGTAGGCGTCGCTGATCGCGATCGCCCGGTCCCGATCCGCCGTATCGTCATAGATCCCGATATCCTTTTCCCGATACGTTTTAACAATCCCCTTATAGC
>JAEESA010000219.1 GCA_016286115.1 Lachnospiraceae bacterium | reverse complement strand
AGGAAACTGGCGGCAGTTTTGCAAGACTTAATGCCACTTTCCTGAAAATGGGTAAAAGTTTGCATTTAGTCCTGCAGACCGATTCAACGGAATAATCCGGGGGCTTCCAACCCGGACCCTGGGTTCCGCATCAGTTGTCTGGATAAGGCACAGCCAACCTGATGCGGCTAAAAATGACCTACAGAACCTCAATTATTATGATAGCCAAAAAACAGGATATTGCAAAGATAATAGCAAAATTAGTAGAAATATTGCATTAAGTGCTGCAATGTTGCAATAACATATTCAATTAACGTACTTTACAAGCTTGTGGCGCTTGTGGCGCTTACGTTGAATTTGAAAGTTAGTGCAACACCCTGAGAGTGAAACCGGTTTCCAGGACTTAGTGCAAAATCTAGGGGCTGGAAACCTGTTTTATTTGCCCGAAAAGAGGGCAGAAGAATAGTTTTGAGTACATCAAAAAGGCATGTTGCTTTCCAGATCCAAGACTAACTGCAACATACCGAAGTGTTTTCTGACTTCTGTTGCAGTTCGGATTGGACAGGTGCAGCCGCCAAGGTTACAGAGATAAAAACTCGGTCACACTAATAATACGTGGGTCATTAACTTCCGATTCGAGAAAATCCTTATCTCCAGTTAAAAACAGATCCACACGAGATGAAAGCGCTGCACGAAGGATAGGTCTGTCTTTCTCATCTCGTACCAGTTTTTCTTTTTCCATCATATTTGACGGTGTTTCTACAATCTGCATTACGGAGCAGGAAGAGGAGAGAAAGGATTCCAATGATTCCATCTTCTCCGGAAATTTTTCGTGAAACTTTCGGCGAAGTTCATCTATCACATATTCGCATGTCATGGGGCGAAAAGGCGGCATAAATGCTTTTTTAAGTGCATCAGAGGCTCTGCCATTTGGAAACAATACTGCCGAGATAAAAATGTTCGTGTCAATCATGACTTTCATTTGGAATTATCCTCACGACGAGATTTCGTAATCCATTCCGATACACTTTCCTCACTCAGCAATCCGGCTTTTTCTCCTTCGCCTTTCATTTCTTCCTGAAATTTCAAAAGCGCATAAACAGCTGAATTAACAACACGTACATTTGTGCCATCCACAATAAATGTTACCCGGTCGCCTGTTTCAATACCTAAAGCATTACGGACATTCTTAGGAATTGTTACCTGCCCCTTTGACATTACTCTTGCATCATTTACAAAAACAGCAAAAAATTATTGACGCCCTACATTGTAGGGTGTAATATGAGCGTATGAAGGAAGAATATGTTGACGGATTAATTAGAACATTTATTGAAGTTCCATTATTTTCTAAAAGATGGGCAGAGATCGGTTTAGGCGATGAAGAATTACTGGCTTTACAGATTATGCTTTTAAAAGACCCTCAATCGGGCCCAGTCATGGAAGGAACAGGAGGAATCAGAAAAGTTCGATTTCCTTTGGAAAACAAAGGGAAAAGTGGTAGTGTAAGGGTTTGCTATACGGATTTCGAGGAGCTTGAGGTCACTTATCTGATCACAGCATTCACCAAAAACGAAAAAGATAACCTTACAAACGAGGAAAAGAATGTCCTTAAAAAACTGGTAAAAGCACTAAAAGCGGAAGCAGCTGCGAACAGAGGGAAGAAGGTATGAACTCATTATTTGAAGATCTCAAAACCGGATTAGAGGAAGCTATTGATTACGAAAAGGGTGTAGGAAAAGCTAAGTCCAGAACACTGATCATTGATCCCGTAAAAAAATATAACAATGAAGAAATAAAGGAAATCAGGAACAGATCTGGTATGACACAGGAAGTATTTGCCCGTTATCTAGGAGTCTCAAAGAAAACTGTGGAAGCGTGGGAACTTGGACGTACGCACCCCACAGGACCGGCATTCCGTCTTATCAATATTTTGGATCAGGGTAAAGAAAATGATTTGTCTTTCATTTCCACTATTTGAGCGAGATCATGCAGGACAACTTAACTTCTTCAATTAAAGGCGAGTAATTAATTCATGACATTGAATTTGAAAGTTTGTGCAACACCCTGAGAGGGAAACAGGTTTCCAGGACTTAGTGCATAATCTAGGGGCTGGAAACCTGTTTTATTTGCTCGAAAAGAGGGCAGAAGAGTAGTTTTGAGTACACCAAAAAGGCATGCCGCTTTTCAAATCCAAGACTAACTGCAACATACCGGGGTGTTTTCTGACTTCTGTTGCAGTTCGGATTGGACAGATGTAGCCGCCAAGATTACAGAGTGATTATTCCGGGGTATCGGCGCACCCTATCCGCAATTCAGCGCATCCTGACCGCGCTTCAGCCCATTTGATGCAATCCGCGCTTTAGCACAGGCTGACCGCCATTCAGCGCAGGTTTTTGTCGTCGGTCTATCTTTTGAGGTCCCTTTCGTTAGAATGACAACAGGAGCAATGCTCCGAATTCAATGAAAGGAGGCCAAAAGAATGGCCAGAAAAATCAACGTGAAGCTGATCATGCAGCTTCGGGATGCGGGGTTGTCGAGAAGCACCATCGCATCCACACGACACATCTCAAGGCATTCTGTAAGCGATGTGTTCAACATCGCTGATGAGAGGGGCGTCAGTTACAACGATGTCCGTAACCTTGAGGAAACAGATGTCTACAGGCTCTTCTACCCAGAGAAGCACGCCAATGAGACCATGTACGGAGACCCTGATTACGACCATGTCCATCAGGAGCTCAAGAAAACCGGAGTGACCCTGAAGCTCCTTCACGAGGAATACGTGGAGCGTTGTGAGAAGCATGGTGAGATTCCCATGGGGAAGACCAAGTTCAACGAAGGGTATGCCGAGTACACCATCGCAAACAGGCTCACTAACCACTTGGAGCACAAGCCCGGGGAAAGGGCTGAGGTTGACTGGTCGGGACCGACGATGCACTTCGTCGATACATCCACCGGCGAAATGATCACTGCATACCTTTTTGTCGGGACCTTGCCGTATAGCCAGTTCTCCTATGTGGAGCCGTGCCTTGACATGAAGATGGACACATTCCTGCGCTGCCACATCCATATGTACGAGTATTTTGGCGGTGTTCCTGTTAGGACAGTGTGCGACAACCTTAAAACGGGCGTTGTCAAGCATCCCAAGGAAGGCGAGATCGTTCTCACCGATGATTATGCGGCGCTGGGTTCTCATTACATGACAGCAATCATGCCCGCAGGGGTCAGAAAGCCCAAGCAGAAGCCGTCTGTCGAGGGAACTGTTGGCAAGATCGCCACAGCGATCATCGCGCGCTGCAGGAACGATATATATTATTCGTTTGCAGACCTCAAAAGGAGCGTTGCTGCGAAACTCGACAAATTCAACCGTGAACCCTTTCAAAAGCGAGACGGGAGCCGCTATGAGGTTCTCTTGGAGGAGCGCGAGTCCCTTCGCCCGCTTCCGGATGCCCCCTATGAGATAGCGGAGTGGGTGTACGACCGTTCCGTGAACCTTGACTTCCATGTCGTGTACAAAAAGAACAGGTATTCCTGTCCATATCAGTATGCGAGGAAAAAGGTCGATCTGCGGGTCACCGACACCGCTGTCGAGATTTACCACAAGGGCGAGCGTCTGACCACACACAACAGGTTCCCGGATTACGCAATCAACAAGTATTCCACGCATGAGGAGGACATGCCGCCAGCCTTCCGCAACATCGTTGAATGGGATGACGAGCGGATCCGCAACTGGGCTGCCTCCATAGGGAAGTCAACCAGGATGGTCATCGACCGGATCTTCGGTAGTGTGAGCATAAAAGAACAGGGCTATAATCCCTGTCTTGCAGTATTGCGCCTCAGCAGGACGTATACAGATGCCCGTCTGGAAACTGCCTGCGAACTCGCCATCAGCAGAGGAATCAAGGTGCCCCGTTACCGTCATCTTAAGGCAATCCTCTCTGCAAATCAAGACATCATCTACAAGGAGCAGCAGAATGCCCCCTCATCTCCCGAGGACAACCCCTCCGGGTATCTCCGCGGAAGCGATTACTACCGGAAAGGAGGGCAGGCATAATGCTCAATGAAGAGACAAAGAGAAAGCTCCGTCTTATGAACATCGGGGAATTCATCGAGGCCATCGAGATGCAGTCCCATGACCAGCAGACCCTGTCCCTCCCTTTCGATGACCGGTTCCAGAGGATCACGGATATCGTCTATCAGGAGAAGTACAACGACAAGGTTCAGCGCCTCATCAAGAACGCAAAGTTCCGGCTGCCAAAGGCGGACGTGCATGACATCCTCTACACGGACAAGAGGCCGATAAGCCGTGGCGTAATGGATGAGATCGCCAGTTGCAAGTTCGTGGAAGACTGCAAGAGCATCGTGTTCCAAGGCTACACCAGTTCAGGAAAGACATTCCTCGGCTGTGCCGTAGGCAAAGAAGCCTGCCGCCAGCAGTATCGCGTAAAGTACATACGGCTTCCGGAGCTTCTGTCTGAGTATGCCGACAAGGTTTCGCTTACTGGAGGAAAGACGAAGGTTCTTAACAAATATGCGGCTTTCAAAGTGCTCATCCTTGACGAATGGCTCATCCAGGATCTGTCCAGGGAGGACATTGAGTTCATCTTTGAACTCTCGGAGCGGAGGTTTGATACCACTTCCACCATCTTCTGTACACTCTATCGGCAAGAGGACTGGGTTAAGCGTCTTGGTGGCGGTGCCTATGCGGAATCCATCGTCGAACGGTTCGCCTACAATATCACTTGGGTTGAGACCGGCGATGCGAATATGCGTCAGATCTATTCCCATGCCTGACAGCATGGGCTGAATTGCGGTCAGTGTTTGCTATTAGTGGTTTTTCATGCGCCGAACGCGGTTCGGCGCATGCGCTGATCGCGCGGAATAATCAATAGAAAAGGAGACAAATCAGAAGAGACTGAAAAGGGAGGCAATCGAGGCTGAAAAAAGCTCATATCAGGTATAAGTTAAACCGAAACCCCAAAGGTTGAACTACGTGTTTAATCCCGACCTCAAAAATATGGTATTATGATTTTACAATAAAGTTGGAGAGAGGAGAGAACATGGAGACGAATATCTGGCTTGACGGGATCATGGGAGTGGTTTTGGGAGACGCGCTGGGCTGCCCGGTGCAGTTTATGAGCAGGGAAGAATTGAGAAGGCGCGGCCCTGTGACCGGGATGGAAGGGTACGGGACTTATAATATGCCGCCGGGGACCTGGACCGATGACAGCAGCATGACGCTGGCAACGCTGGTCAGTATCCGCGACATGAACGGGATCGACAAAGAGGACATCATGAACTGCTTTGTCGCGTGGTATGAAGACGGAGAGTATACGCCTTATGGGCAATGCTTTGATGAGGGGAATACCTGCTCGGCGGCAATTACGAGCTATATTCGTGACTGCGACCTGAATACCTGTGGGCAAACCGCGGAACGCTCGAACGGAAACGGCTCTTTGATGCGGATCATGCCGGTGTGTCTCTATGCCTGCGAGAGGAAGCTGGAGGCGGAAAAGGCGATAGAGTATGTGCATCAGGTTTCGGGCCTGACGCATAACCATCTCAGGAGCAAGATTGGATGTGGGCTGTATTATTTCTGCGTCCGGGCTGTTCTTGATGAGGAGGGGACGCTTAA
>JAEESA010000218.1 GCA_016286115.1 Lachnospiraceae bacterium | reverse complement strand
CACCCGCAGACATGAAAGCGGCAGACTGACCTCAGTACCAGACTGCCGCTTCTATTTTTTTGGGGGGCGTTCCGCTATTCCTCTGCCAGTGTCTCGACCTCGTGCATGAGGAAATGCATCTTGTCGATACGTTTGTTGATATGCCAGTGTCCGAGGTACCACGCCTGATAATCCAGCATCTCTTCGATCGTGTCCAGCCACTGCTCCGTGCTGTTGTCCACGGTGGACTGATCGATCCCCGACAGAAAGCACTCGGTCGGGATATACCGGTACGGGCAGGTATGGGAAAATACGATATCGATCGGCTGGGTCCTGACCTGCTGCTCCACATAGGCCTTGATCGTCGGAGAGGGCTGCTCGTCGGGCCACCAGTTTTGCCCCGTGCTGAGACGGTAGAACTTATCCACGCTGTAGGCGCCGCCGATCACGAGGGTTTTCTGCCCGGCGATATCGTAGATCTCACCATCCTTTGCAAACAAAAGGCTCGGAAAGCTCTCTTCCACATACACCGTGCCGCCGCGCCATTCCATTTCCCGGTAAGTTCCAATGGATTCCGGCCGCATCTCGTGATTTCCGTGGATGCAGAACAGGGTTATATTCAGTTTGGAAAGGCGCTCTTTAAGATGAGCGTCTTTCGGATCCCCGCAAAAATTGATTCCGGCGTCGCCGAGAATGATCATCACATCATCCTTCGTGGTGGGGAACCTGCGGCAGAAGGTTTCGACCCTTGTGAAGTCGCGGTGCGTGCCTCCCGTGATCAGCACGACCGGCGCATCACTGCCCTTTCCTCGGAGCAGATCCGCCTTTTTCACGTTTACAGGGATCTTTTCCACGACGAGGCTGGCGGTGCTGTCAAAGCGATATCGATAGACCACGCGGTCTAATTCCCCCTTTATTTCCCATCGCACATATAACCACCCTTTTTGATCCATCCACCAGGAATACGGAATAAAGAATTCCGGCTGGTTTTCATGGTAAGCTCTGGCAGCTGCAAGCAACGGGCGGATGCGTTCCGTTTCCTCTGTGACCATATAGGTGCTGCTATAGAAATACTCTTTTGTCCTCACGGAATGCCTCCTTTCCATATTCTTTTGACATCCGCATCCAAGAAAATGTACATTCATCCACCTCACATATTTTCCCTCTCCCCATTTTACAGCCCATGATCCGCATTGTCATTCAACAACTGGTTGAATCCAAAAAACTCCCGAGATAATACCCGAGAGTTTTCGCCGGTTTCCATATTTATTGTTTATACCTTAATGAGCCCTGCTCCCGTGGAAAGTCAGCGCCATCATCGTCATATCGTCGAACTGGGGATCGTCGCCGACAAACGTGTCGACTTCTTCCTTCATCGAACGGCAGAGGCTTTCGCTGGAATCATGGATGTGAGCGTTTAATACGTTCAGCATGCGCTCGAAACCGAATTCCTCGCCGTCGGCGCCCTGGGCTTCGTTTACGCCGTCTGTGTAGAGGAAGATGCGGTCGCCGGGTTTCATGGTGAATTCGATCTCGGGGAATTTCATTCCCGGGAGAAAAGCCACGGCCGGGCCATGCACGGTTTCCTTCACGACATAGCCGGTTTCACTCCCCTCTTCTTTTCCCCGCAGAAACAGCGCCGGATAATCATGCCCCGCGTTGCATGCCACGACGTGGCCGGTGGTCAGATCGAGATACCCGAGCCACACCGTCACGAACATGCCGAGATCATTATCCTTCCCGAGACGCGCATCCACGTCTCTGAGCACTTCGGCAGGCGAACCGCCGGCCTGCGAGCGCATCTTGATCATGGCCTTGCTGACGGCCATGAATAAGGCGGCCCCCATTCCTTTGTCGGAAACGTCAGCGACCAGGAAGGCGAGCCGGTTATCATCCAGCATGAAGAAGTCATAGAAATCCCCTCCCACTTCGCGCGCGGGATCCATGGAAGCGTAAAGATCGTATTCCTGCGTATCCGAATTCTCCGGAAAGAGATCCGGAAGCATCGCTTTTTGTATCTTTGTGGCGATCGTCAGCTCCGATTCCACAATGGACTGCTCTCTGCTCCTTTCGACATTAAGGATCAAATAAAAGCTCGTCAAAACCGCCATCATCACGGAAAACGCCGGCGTCAGCCCGTAGTACAGGATGTTGACGCAAAGCGCGATTATCGGGGCCAGAATAAAAGCAACCAGGATCAATAATTGGTATCGCTTGATTCGCTTTCGATAATAAATGATGGTAAGAAGCGTTATCGTGCCGCCGAGGTAAGTGCAGACGTTGGAGAGCTGGTATAAAAAGGCACGATGATAAACCCCTGCCGCGTCGATATAGAAATACACGGGATAAATAAGGTTGACCAGGCGCATCACAATGGAGATCGAAAGCCCTACGGTAAAGAGATTCATCAGATTTTTTGAGGACCGCAATTCCCGAACACCCAGATACTCCAGCACATAACTCATGAAGGCATAGGCGGACAGGGGGTTGGCGAAATAAAGGCACGTTTCCAGAATGATGCTCGTGGTTCTAAGCTCCGGATGCCCTTCGAGGATCCAATCCGCCGCGTCCATGACAAGGCCGATGAACACCATGAACTCCAGCCGGAGAAAACGAATGCCCAGTTTTGACGCATAATCCCATTTTTTGAGACAGATGATGAACAGAATGATGCCGAGAGACATACCAAAAAAGTCCATGGCAACCTGAATAAGCGGTATCCGTTCCAGACTGTCCATCTTGAAATGTACTAAAAGCGCAATGTCTGCAATGAAAAGTAATATCATAAAAAGCACGATCAGACTGCGGGCTTTTCTTCTTGCATTCATGCCGGACCCTCTTTTCCGAGGAACTTCTTAAAAGTAAAACATAACATTGTGATATCCACGGGCTGATGTTCCTCTCCCCAAAATTCCGTGATATCGTCCTGCAAAACCCTACACAACTCCTCATTATTCTTATCCAGATTCCTGTTCAGGAATCCAAGCATTCTTTCATTTCCGTATGTTTCCCCACTCTTACGGCAGGCAGAAAGGATCCCGCTCGTAAACAGGAAGATCCGGTCTCCGGGGACAAGATCCACTTCCAGATCTTTATAACCGGGCTCCACCGTTTCTCCCAAAGCAGGCGTTGCGGGAAGGAATTCATAGCGGAACTCACCCTTGATCTCCTGATCCTGCACGGCGAGCTTCGGGATCCCGGCGCCGGAATACATGAGGTGCCCCGTGCTGATATCCAGAAAGGCAAGCCACACTCTGGTGTGCATTTCATTGAAATCACTGTCCAGTATGCGTTTATTCACTCCGTTGAGCACTTCCGCCGGCGTTTTACTGAGCTGGGAACCCATATTCAGCATGGATTTGGATATCGCCATAAACAGCGCCCCGCCCACATCATGGGAGGAAACATCCCCGATCAGAAAGGCGAAATGCTTTTCGTCCAACATAAAGAAATCATAAAAATCTCCGCCCACCTCTCTGGCCGGGCTCATCAGCGCGTAAATCTCATATTCC
The DNA here is from genome assembly GCA_016286115.1 of Lachnospiraceae bacterium. Classification (GTDB taxonomy): domain Bacteria; phylum Bacillota; class Clostridia; order Lachnospirales; family Lachnospiraceae; genus RUG12461. The sequence continues at coordinate 2,121 of JAEESA010000218.1, read as the reverse complement.
GGCACATTTACAAAATCCGGGAACAGGTTGGGCAGTAAGCCGGCCTGTATGCTTTTTGCAGTGGCAAATTCTCTATCCGTCACCGCTCCCCTGTCTCCGTTTTCCACATTTATGATCACGTAGAAAATTACGAGCAGAAGCAGGATCACGCCGTAATCGATATACAGGATGTCAAAAAACTCGTCGGCGATCATCAGTATGATCGTTGCAATGGAAAAAATCGCGGCAGCGGCTATTTTATAAAGCTTTACCCGTTTCCGGTAAACGGACAGGATAACGAAGATCGCTAAGGCAATAAGGACTCTGAATACATTAGTCAGAACATACAGCGGCCCACGGCCGTAATATCCCATTGCATCGATCTCGAAAAATACAGGGGTAAAGAGATTGAGTATGGCCATTACGCCAAAACCGATCATACCGATCCAAAACAGGAAAAGATTGATCCGTATCGTTCTTTCCTTCCGAATATCCATAAGGATGGTCACATATTCGAGGATCAGATAATAGATCACAAAATCCAGCAAAAAGACGATCGACATGGCGGTATTTTGAACATAACGAAGCGAAGGCACGCCCTCCATGAAATAGGTCGCGCTGTCCAAAGCCATGCAAATGAAATCAAAAAAGATAAGCAGCAGAAACTTCCAACGGTCCGAAGCCGACTGCATGCCGTCCAGAACACAGCAAATAAACAGAATGATAGCTAAGAACATGGCGATCACATTATAGCCGATGTTGAACAGGGACCAGTTGTTCATCCATTCTACGTCATTCGATCCGAAGATAAAAAGATCAACGACAAAAAGTCCCAGCATGATCGCCATTGGGATGAAATTAAAGATTTTCTTCCGTCTTTCCATTCTCTCCCCTGTTACAGACTTTTCCTCACCGTAAGAACATTAGCGCCGTCTTCGAAAGCATAGGAAACCTCATCCATGGTCTCCCTCACGATATGGATGCCGAAGCCCCCATCCTGCTCCAGAAACATCTTTCCGGAAACATCCGCTTCCTTTGTTGACAGCGGATCAAAGGGCTTACCGGTATCCTTAAACTGTATTGTGACCCGGCGGGGATCGGTCTGCAGCTCACACCCCACTTCGATCGTTTTAGGGTGATTCGGATCCTCCATGTCTTCATACGCATAGGACGAGATATTTACAACGATCTCCTCGATGCAAAGCTCGATCTCAAACATCGTTTTCGGATCCGCGTCCAGCGCCTCCAGCTGTTCATTAATAAATTCGGTAATCTCATCCAGAGAATCTTCAGAAGCCTCTACAATGATCGTTTTCATCATGATGCGCCCTCCAGCTGTTCGTCATTCCTTCAAGATTTTTTACTCAGGGACCAGGGGTATTTCCAGCGGATATTCTCCTGGCATAAGAAATCCTTCTCCGCTTTCTCGAGTTCTTCGACAAATTCTTCATCGATATCGTCATCCGTATGCAGAGCCGTCCCGATCTCACTGATCTCGTACTTTTTATGCATCACTCTTTTCAAGATCGCCATAACCGTATCCGAAGCAGCCAGCATCACGACCTTGCGATCGTCCTGCCCCGCTTTTTCCGCAGAACGTGCGAAGCCCTGAAGTGCCGTCATGATAAATTCAGAGGTTTTGGTCGCACCGATCAAAAGGTCAATAAAAACCTCCTCCTTATTACTCCTGCATAAGATCATGGCGCGCATCCGATCCTTGTCATCATAAACGATCTGGCTTAATTCCTCGTCCAGATCATCCAGATATTCATCCTTGATGTCCATATTGTTCTGTTTCAGAAATTTGTTGATCTCATCCAGCTGATAGTCCCAAAGCTCTGAAAAACGCAGGCACTGTACCCCGGGCATCTCCACCCGGAGCGCCTTTTTCACCGCCGGAGAGGAAAGAAGCTCCGATTGATTTACCGAGCACACAACGCTCCCCTGCGCCACCGTATAGCCTTTGCTCTTTGCAATTTCATTCAATTCCGTTATCTCGGAATACCAGGATGTAATCTCACTCCCCATCGTTTGTCCCATCCATTTCCTTATTTTTTGCGCTGCACACAAAGGAATGACGCGTCATCCTGCAGCGGCTCCTCACCGACATGTTCAAAAAACCGTTCCTGTATGGCGCCTACG
>JAEESA010000217.1 GCA_016286115.1 Lachnospiraceae bacterium | reverse complement strand
GCTTCGTCAAAGTCATCGCCGGCGATCTTGATCGATGTGCTGACCACGGACCCGCCAAGCGAGATCACGGCAATATCCGCGGTACCGCCGCCGATATCGACGATCATGTTTCCGCAGGGACGCGTGATATCGATCCCGGCTCCGATAGCCGCTGCGATCGGTTCCTCAATGATCGCAACTTCACGGGCACCGGCCTGATAGGTCGCATCCTCAACCGCTTTTTTCTCAACCTCCGTCACCCCACTCGGAACGCAGACCGCGATCCGGGGTTTCCGGAAGGATTTCTTACCCAATGCTTTCTGGATAAAATATTTGATCATCTTTTCGGTCACGGTGTAATCGGAAATAACACCCTGCCGGAGCGGCCGGACGGCTACGATGTTCCCGGGAGTACGCCCAAGCATCAGCCGAGCCTCCTCGCCGATCGCCTTGATCTTATTTGTGTCGTTATCAAATGCAACAACGGAGGGCTCCTTTAATACCACGCCCTTCCCTTTTATATAGACCAGAATACTGGCTGTTCCCAAATCTATTCCGATATCTGTACCGACCATTCGGTTACGCTCCTTCTATATACAGTGAAACCATTATAATACGGCATGCACGCATTTTCAAATAAATTTTTTCCCGTTCTGAGGCTCCCTCATTGTGCATTGTCACAAAATGCGGGCATTTTTCGCCTTATAAGGGCATTAACTTGCCGACAGAGCAAACTCCTTCGCAGCCGGTTTGCGTTGACCTGTTACTATTTGCGGGCTCCCAAGGCTATGAGTAGTTGCGTTGGCCTTCAGATATATTTCTTCAGGTATTCCCCGGTAAAGGACGCCTTGTTCTTCGAGACTTTCTCCGGCGTGCCTTCCGCAATGACCATACCGCCGCCTTCTCCGCCCTCCGGGCCCATATCGATAATGTAATCCGCCGTTTTGATCACGTCCAGGTTATGCTCGATCACGATCACCGTATTCCCGCCGTCCGTCAGCCGGTGTAAGATCTCCACAAGCTTCTGCACGTCCGCAAAGTGAAGGCCGGTCGTCGGCTCGTCCAGAATGTAGATCGTCCTGCCCGTGGCGCGCCGCGACAGCTCGGTGGCCAGCTTGATCCGCTGCGCTTCCCCGCCGGAAAGCTCGGTCGAAGGCTGTCCCAGCTTGATATAGGATAGTCCGACGTCGTTCAGCGTCTCGATCTTACGACGGATCGATGGGATATTCCGGAAGAATTCCATCGCCTCTTCCACGGTCATGTCCAGCACATCATAGATGTTCTTTCCTTTATAATATACCTCCAGCGTTTCCCTGTTGTACCGTTTGCCGCCGCAGACCTCGCAGGGCACGTACACATCGGGCAAAAAGTGCATTTCCACCTTCAAAATGCCGTCACCGGCACAGGCTTCGCAGCGCCCGCCCTTGACGTTGAACGAAAACCGGCCCTTGGCGTACCCCTTTGCCTTTGCGTCCGGCGTACCCGCGAAGAGATCCCGGATCATGTCAAAAACGCCGGTATACGTGGCCGGGTTCGAACGGGGCGTGCGCCCGATGGGGCTCTGGTCGATATCGATCACCTTATCGAGCTGCTCCAGTCCGATGATATCATCATGGTCTCCGGGGATCGTCCTTGCGTGGTTTAAGTCACGCTGCAGATGCTTATACAGGATCTCATTCGTCAGCGAGCTCTTCCCGGAGCCGGATACTCCGGTCACGCAGGTAAATACCCCGAGCGGAAACCGGACATCGATGTCCTTCAGATTATTCTCTCTTGCGCCCTTGACCGTGATATAGCCCGTCGGTTTCCGGCGTTTCTTCGGCACCGGGATCGTCAGTTCCCCGCTCAGGTACTTGCCGGTCAGGGAATCCTTATTCTTCATGATGTCTTCCGCCGTGCCGGTCGCGACGACCTGCCCGCCGTGTTCTCCCGCCAGCGGTCCGATATCCACGATATAGTCGGCGCTGCGCATGGTTTCCTCATCATGCTCCACGACAACCAGTGTGTTTCCGATATCCCGCAGGTTTTTGAGCGCCGCAAGGAGTTTTCCGTTATCCCTCTGATGCAGGCCGATACTGGGCTCATCCAGAATATAAGCCACGCCGACTAGGCCAGAGCCGATCTGCGTTGCCAGCCGGATCCGCTGCGTCTCCCCACCGGACAGGGAGGCCGTCGCCCGCGCGAGCGTCAGATAATCCAGCCCCACATCCACAAGGAACTGTACTCTGGAGCGGATCTCCTTCAAAATCTGATGGCCGATCAGCTCCTGCTGCTTGGTCAGCTGCAGTTCTTTCAGCCAATCCAGCAGCTTCTTCACGGAAAGTGTTGTCAGCTCATAGATATTTTTCTCCCCGACCGTGACCGCCAGCGCTTCTTTTTTCAGCCTCATCCCATGGCAGGCTTCGCAGGGAGTGATCTGCATGAACTCCTCATACTGCGCCTTGGAGGATTCGGATCCCGTCTCGCGATACCGCCGCCGCACGTTCTCGATCAGTCCCTCAAACTCGATATCGTAATCTCCGACGCCCCGCTGGCCCTGGTAACGGATCCTGACCTTCTTTCCGTCCGTTCCGTAGATCAGGATCTTCTTCGCCTCAGCCGAAAGCTCCTTATACGGCGTGTCCAGAGAAAAGCCATATTCCTTCGCCAGTCCTTTCAATATACAGCCGGCCCAGCTGGACGGATCCGTTGAAGACTGCCAGCCCATGACCTGGATCGCGCCTTCGGAGATCGAAAGCTTCTTGTCCGGGATCATCAGATCCTCATCAAATTCCATTTTGTACCCCAGCCCGGAGCAGACCGGGCAGGCGCCAAAAGGATTATTGAACGAAAAGCTCCTCGGCTCCACTTCCTCGATGCTGATCCCGCAGTCCGGGCAGGAAAAGCTCTGCGAAAAATGCAGCTCCTCCTGATCGATCACATCGATCGTCAGCAACCCCTCTGCCAGGCCAAGCGCATTCTCCAGAGAATCCGTCAGCCTCTTTTCGATCCCTTCCCGGATCGAAAGCCGGTCCACAACGATCTCAACCGTATGCTTGATGTTCTTGTCCAGCTTGATCTCTTCCTCCAGCTCATACATGTTCCCGTCCACACGGACGCGGACATAGCCGCTGCGTTTCGCCTTTTCGAAGAGCTTTTCATGCCGCCCTTTCCGCCCACGCACCACCGGCGCGAGCACAAGGATCTTCGTCTTTTCCGGCAGTGCCATGATCTGGTCCACCATCTGGTCCACGGTCTGCTTTTTGATCTCCTTCCCACAGGACGGGCAGTGCACAACGCCGGTCCTCGCAAAAAGAAGGCGCATATAGTCGTAAATCTCAGTAACCGTTCCGACCGTAGACCGGGGATTGCGGTTCGTGGATTTCTGATCGATAGAGATCGCCGGCGGCAGCCCTTCAATGCTCTCCACCTCAGGTTTTTCCATCTGTCCGAGGAACTGTCTTGCGTAGGAAGACAAAGATTCCATGTACCGCCGCTGCCCCTCGGCATAGATCGTATCAAACGCCAGCGAGCTCTTCCCCGAGCCCGACAGCCCCGTCAGCACGACAAACTGATCCCTGGGGATATCGATATCGATGCTTTTCAGATTATGTTCCTTTGCGCCCCGGATCCGGATATACTTTCTTGTCACTTCACTCATAAATCTCTCAACAACCCTTTCAGCATGATCATGCGGTCCCGAAGATCCGCCGCCGCCTCGAAGTTCAGCTCTGCCGCGGCTTTCTGCATCTTCTTCGTCACGTCTTTGATCTCTTTTTCCAATTCTTCCTTGTTCATCGACTCAGGCGACTTCGTAAAGTTCAGATCCTCGGCCGCCACCTTCTTTGAAACCGCGATCAGTTCCCGCACCGCCTTTTGGATCGTCTGCGGGGTGATATTGTGTTCCGCATTATACTTCTCCTGGATCTCCCGGCGGCGGTTCGTCTCTTCTATAGCTTCCTTCATCGAATCGGTCATGTTGTCCGCGTACATGATCACGCGGCCCTCCGAATTACGCGCCGCGCGGCCGATGGTCTGGATCAGCGAAGTCCGGGAGCGCAAGAACCCTTCCTTATCCGCATCCAGAATGATCACCAGCGTCACCTCCGGAATGTCCAACCCTTCCCGCAAAAGGTTGATCCCGACCAGCACGTCAAACACATCCAGCCGGAGATCCCGGATGATCTCCGCGCGCTCCAGCGTATCCACATCCGAATGCAGATACTTCACGCGCACGCCGACCTCGCGGAGATAGTCGGTCAGGTCCTCCGCCATCTTCTTCGTCAGCGTTGTGATCATGACCTTATGGTGTTCCTTTGTTTCCTTATTTACTTCCGCAAGAAGATCATCGATCTGCCCTTCCACGGGCCGCACGCTGACCTCCGGATCCAGAAGCCCCGTCGGCCGGATGATCTGCTCCGTACGCATGAGTTCATGGTCTTCTTCATATTTTCCGGGCGTCGCGGACACAAACAGCATCTGGTCGATCCGCCCCTCAAACTCCTGGAACGAAAGCGGCCGGTTATCCATAGCACTGGGAAGGCGGAATCCGTAGTCGATCAACGTCTGCTTTCTCGAGAAATTCCCATTATACATCCCGCCGATCTGCGGCACCGTCATATGGCTCTCATCCACAATGATCAGAAACTCCTTCGGGAAGAAGTCCATCAGCGTATAGGGCGTCGCCCCGGGCTTTTGCCCCGCGAGCTGCCGCGAATAATTCTCGATCCCGCTGCAGAAACCGGTCTCCCGCAGCATCTCCACATCAAAGTTCGTCCGCTCGGAGATCCGCTGCGCCTCCAGCAGTTTATCCTCACGTTTGAAAAACGCCACCCGCTCTCTGAGCTCCTCCTCGATCTCATCGCAGGCCCGCAGAAGCTTCGGCCGCGAGACCACATAATGCGAGGCCGGGAAGATCGAAACATGCGTCAGCTCCGCGCGGATCTCCCCCGTCAGCACATCGATCTCCGTCAGCCGCTCGATCTCATCCCCGAAAAACTCCACGCGCAGAAGGTACTCCGAGCCCTGGGCCGGATAGATCTCCAATGTATCGCCCCGCACGCTGAAATCGCAGCGTTCCGGCGCCATATCGTTGCGGGTGTACTGGATGGCGATCAGCTCTTTGATGACGCTGTCCCTGTCTTTGAGCATCCCGGGCCGCAGGGATATGGACATCCCCTTGAATTCGTCGGGGCTGCCCAGGCCGTAGATGCAGGAGACGCTGGCCACGACGATCACGTCACGCCGCTCCGAGAGCGAAGCCGTTGCGGACAGGCGGAGCTTGTCGATCTCATCATTGATCGCGGAATCCTTTGCGATATATGTATCGCTTGAAGGCACATACGCTTCGGGCTGGTAATAGTCATAGTATGAGACAAAATACTCTACGGCATTCTCGGGAAAGAACTCCTTCATCTCGCTGTAGAGCTGTCCGGCCAGCGTTTTATTATGGCTGATGATGAGCGTGGGCCTGTTCAGGGCCTGGATCACGTTCGCCATGGTAAACGTCTTGCCCGACCCCGTTACGCCGAGCAGCGTTTCGAACTGGTTGCCTGCCCTGAAACCGTCAACAAGCTCTTTGATCGCCTGCGGCTGGTCCCCGGTCGGTGCATAATCCGATACAAGTTTAAAATGATCCAGAGTCTTTACTGTGCAGAATGCGGTATCATTATCTATGATCACAGGGTCCGGTCACGCCGGAAAATCGGCAGATTGCCCCGTCTATTGTGTTTAAACAGAATACCATTTTACTATCCT
>JAEESA010000216.1 GCA_016286115.1 Lachnospiraceae bacterium | reverse complement strand
AGTTCACGACGCACGCTATACCCTGCGTGCTTCGCCAAAAACAGATTTGATATCTAAAAATTATCCAACCGGCCGAACCGGCACGCCGCGCTCCGAAAGATACGCTTTCAGCTTCCCGATCTCCAGTTCTTTATAATGGAAAAGGGAGGCTGCAAGAGCTGCTTCCGCTCCGCCTTCGGTCAACGCTTCGTAAAAATGCTCCGGGGTCCCGGCGCCGCCGGAAGCGATCACAGGTATATTTACGTTTGAAGAAACCGCTTTTGTCAAAGCGATATCATATCCTGCCTTTGTGCCATCGCAATCCATACTGGTCAAAAGGATCTCTCCCGCGCCCAGCCGTTCTGCTTTCATAGCCCACTCCACGGCATCGATCCCGCAGTCGATCCGGCCGCCGTGTTTAAAGATATTCCAGCCTCCGTCCTCCCGCCGTTTCGCGTCAATCGCCACAACGACGCACTGGCTCCCAAACTTTTCCGCTGCTTCAGAGATCAGTTCCGGGCGCTCAATGGCCGCGGAATTCACAGAAACCTTGTCCGCGCCTTCCCGCAAGACCTTCTTGAAATCCTCCACCGTACGGATCCCGCCGCCGACCGTGAACGGGATAAAGACCTGCTCCGCCACGCTCCGCACCAGCTCCACGACCGTGTCGCGCCCGTCCGAAGACGCAGTAATGTCCAGAAATACCACTTCATCCGCGCCTTCCCTGTCATAGGCGGCTGCGACAGAGGCCGGATCTCCGGCATCCTTTAAGTTTACAAAATTGATCCCCTTTACGACCCGGCCGTTGTTTACATCCAGGCAGGGGATGATCCTCTTGGTATGCATATCATTTCACCAATCCGCAGAAATTCCTTAAAATTCGAAGCCCCTTCTGCCCGCTTTTTTCCGGATGGAACTGGCACGCAAAGAGGTTATCCTTCTCCACGGCCGCATCTATGCTCACCCCGTATTCCGTCCTCGCCGTCACGATCTCAGATTCCTCCGCCTTCAGATAATAGCTGTGTACGAAATAGACATACGGGCTTCCTTCAAGATCAAAGAGTTTCCCCTTATTTGGGAAGGTAAGGTTATTCCAGCCGATATGCGGCACGGACAAGCCCTCACCCTCAGGAATGCGCAAGATCTTTCCTTTTAATAAGGAAAGCCCTTCTGTCCCCGGGCATTCCTCGCTGCTTTCAAATAAAAGCTGCAGCCCCAGGCAGATCCCGAGAAACGGCTTCTTTTCCTCACGCACAAAACGTTTAATTACCGGGGAAAGCCCCATGTCATTCAGCCGCACCATTGCATCTCCGAAGGCTCCCACCCCCGGAAGGATGGCTGCGTCCGCTTCCAGGATCGTTTTCTCGTCCCTGGTCACAACGGCCTGCTGCCCGAGGAAAAGGAGCGCCTTCTCCACGCTTTTTATATTTCCGGCGTCATAATCAATGATGGCGATCATCTTAACTGTCTTTCCTCTTTCTGAAGCCCGAGGCTTCGGATGATCCGTTCTATGGCCAGAGAATAGTCCTCACGGTCATCTATCGCATACAGAGTCGTCGCGTCCTCCGGGGACATGCCATAATCCTGATACAAAAGATCACACATCTGCTCCCGCAAAACCGCCAGTTCCGTAGTCGCGCCGTATGCTTCCGCCGCTTCCCAGTAATTGGAGCACCGTCCGATCCCGCGGACCAGGCAGTCTAAAGCCATGGCATGCTCATCGACGGACCGAAGCGACGGATATGAATCCAGCTCCTCCTTGACCGGAGAAAGCACAGCCAGCTTCTCATAATACTCGGCTTCCGCGTCTTTTAAGTCCAGTCCGGCCAGCTGCTGATACGCCGTAACAAAATCCCCTTCCTTGAAGGCTTTGCGCGAATCTTCCATTTTCCGCTCTTTTCCAAGATACTTGGAAGCCAGCACAACAAAGACCAGGATCGAAATATTGAAGATCGCCGTAACGATCACAGGACCCTTCGGAAGCGGTGGGGAAGTATCCTTCTCCTTCGGCTTCTTCGGAGGTTTCTCCTTCTTCGGTTTTTTCGGCTTCGGTTCCTTCTTCGGTTTCGGCTCTTTTTTCGGCTTTTCCTTCTTCGGCTTCTTTTCTTTCTTTTCTTTCTTCTTTTTCTTTTTATCTTCCTTGGAGACTGTGCCGTTGTCTCCTTCGCCGGCCGCGTCGAGCTCCTTTATGATCGCCGCGTTTTCATCCAGCGGCTGTCCATCGGGACCGAGCATCTCATCTTCATCCGGTCCGAACAAAGCCTCTGCCAGTCTGGCAAAAAGCCCCTTTCCTTTCGGTTTCTTCTCCTTCGGCTTCTTTTCCTTGCGGCCCCGCTTCTTTTTCTTTCCCTTTCCGTCCTCTTCGCCGCCTTCGCCTGCTTCCAGCGTTCCCAGGCCTTCCGCCGCCGCGCTCGCTTTCACCTCTTCTTCGGAAAGGTTTTCCACGCCGGCTTCATCTTTCTGGAGCATGTTGCCGATCTCGGCAAGCTCACCTTCTTCATCCTCCAGGCCGTTTAATATGGACAAAAGGTCTTCATCCGAATTTTCCGCAACCGCATTCTCATCCTGAATGCCGCTGCCCTCTGCTGCCGCCTTCGCCACCGCGGCAGGATCCGCCATATCTGCTTCCGGAATATCCGGCATAAATTCTTCAGCCGGAGCCTCCCCTTCTGTCGGGGCAGCTTCCGTAGCTTCACTCGCAGGCGCTGCCGCTTCCGGAGCAGCTTCTGCCGGCGCTGTACCTTCCGTCTCCGCGCGGGATTGTTCCAGCAATTGATCCAGATCAGCCACCAAAAGGTCATCCGGCGGCGCTGCTGCCTCCGCTACGGGGGTCGGTTCCGGCGCGGGCGGTTCGGGCGCCTTTGCCTCTTCCTGCGCCAGCTCTTCTATATTTGTGACCACCTGCTCTTCGGAAGCGTTCAATCTGGCCGTTTCCGAAGCCAGCATCTGATCCAGCCTATCCTCAGAAGAATGCCCGCTCGCGAGCTCTTCCTCAGAAACCGGGATCTCCGGTTGTTCCGGCCTGGATTCGTAATAGGACGTGGTGAAGTTTTCTTCTGCGGAATTTTTGACAGGATCATAGACCAGAGGCTCACCCTCCTCACCGGTGAGTTCGCTCTCCAGTTCCTGTAAGAAAGCATCCGTCTGAGAGGCATCCTTGAATTCTTCAAGGATCGAGGAGTCGAACTGATTCAAAAACTCTTCGTCGTCCAGATCTCCCAAGTCCCCATCACCCAGATCTTTAAGCAGATTGTCCAGATAGTCTTCCGAATTACTCATAATCAGAAATGGGATGTGATGATCGTCATCACATCCCAGCATCCTTTCTTTTCCTGTTACTATGAGATCGCGGGGCTGTTATCGATCAGCTCGTCCACGGCCGAGACCAGTTTTCCGATCTCAGGTTTTGTCAACTGTGCGTCTGCTCCCAGGGCTTCCCCTTTCCGCCGCATTTCGTCGTTCACCAGCGAGGAGAAGATGACCAGCGGGATCTTCTTCAGCACGTCATCGGACTTCACGAGCTTCGTAAGCCGATGGCCGTCCATCAGCGGCATTTCAATGTCGGTGATGATGCAGTGTACCTTGTCGTAAACATTTCCTGCTTCTTTGTATTCTTTGAGCTTGTCCCAGGCTTCTTTTCCGTTTGAATTTACGTTCAGCGTCGTGTAACCGGCCTTGGTCAGGCACTCCGTGATCATCTTGCTTAAGAGCACCGAATCTTCCGCGATCATGATCGGAGAATCGGAACGGGTCCGCTCGCCCAGCCTGTCGATATCGGAAACCTTCAAGCCTGTCTCCGGGCTGATATCCGTCACGATCTTTTCGAAGTCCAGGATCACGACCAGTTTTCCGTCGATCCGGACAACACCGGTGGAAACGCCGTCCTCTTCGGTATTCATCGTCGCATTCGGCGTGATGATGTCCGCCCAGGAAAGACGATGGATCCCGATGACCTGGTCCACATGAAACGCCACATTCAGGCTGTTAAAATTGGTGATGATGAAAAGTCCTTCGCTGTCTGTTTCGGGTATCCCGAGGCATCTCTTCAAGTTGATGACCGAGATCATCGTGTCTCTCGGCATGAAGATGCCTTCCACATTGGAATTCGAATTCGGCACCGGGGTGATCGGCTGATACGTAAGGATCTCACGGATCTTAGCCACATTGATCCCATAATGGTTCTCATTCAGCGTAAACTCCAAAACCTCCAGCTCATTCGTGCCATTTTCCAATAAGATGTTTGTTTCCATAGGATGACCTTCCTCCACCTATAAATTTGTAACCGCCTGCTCACGGCTGCACGTCTTTTTCACACGGCAGTCACGAAAATTGGCAATCAGTACTATACGTACCACTCAATTATAGCATAGAAACGTGAAATTGCACAATAGTTTTTGGGCTATAAAATAAATCCTGTATTTATTTTATTGTTTCACGACGCGCCCCGTGTTCCCGTTCAGGGTCACATCCAGCGCGTACCGGTCTTCCTCCGTGATCTTGTCGATGTTCCGCTGGAAAAAGAGCTGCGTCTCGATCGTCTGTCCCGGTTCAACCGTTCCCACAAAGGTGGAGAAATCTGTCGGCAAAATGGTCAGGGAATACGGGATCTTCTCCCGTCCGTTCGCCCACAGCATAAACCCGGGGTTCAGCGAAAGCACATCCACATTCACCGGTTCCGCGCCCGGGTTGCTGAGTTCGATGGTCAGCACCACATACGCGTTCCCCCGCGCCGGCGCGATCGACATGGCGTCCTCGCTGACATAACTCGAAGTCACCTCCGTCCGCGTCCATTGCGCCGTCACTCCACTCAGCCCGAGGATCGACACAAGATCCATCTCCGGCACATCTTCGCTGCCGGAATACTCCGGTGAAACCGGTTCTTCCTCTTCCGGAAGGTCCCCCGGCTCCTCCTGCTCAGGTGCTTTCTCCTCCGTCTCTTCCTGCGGCTCCTCCGGCGTTTCCTCTACCGCTTCCTCCTCTTCCTCATCCGGGAGGTAAACACGGCAGATCCCGTCAGGCTGTCGTTTATTATATTTTGAAACAATGTGGGACGCATACGCGATAATGGTGTTCTCCTCATCCTCGGTAAGATCCGCGAGCTGTTCTCCGCAGCCCGAGCCGAAAGTGAGCATCCCCGCCAAAAGGATCAGCATCCCGTTCCTGAACTTTTTTCCCATATCCCTATCTTAGTACTTTATGTCTAAATTGGCAACACTTGAAGCGCATTCTGGGGTTTTTCACGCCCCTTCCAGCGTAAACCAGAATTCCACGCCGTCGGGAGTGTTCCTCACCCCGTATTGTTGGTTCATGCTGTCCTGGATCGCCTTCACGATGGAAAGCCCGATGCCGCTTCCGCCGTATTCCCGCGTCCTCGCCTTGTCCACCTTATAAAACTTCACCCAGACCTTTGAAAGATCCTCCTCGGGGATCGGCGCCCCGGTGTTCTGCACGAACGTATACACAAGGTTCCCCGCTCTCTGCAGGATAACCCGGATCTCTTTTGCTCCCGCGCAGTGATGGATCGCGTTCGTCAGATAGTTCGTCAGCACCTCCTCCACGCGGAACTCATCCGCCCAGACAAAGCACTCCCCTTTTTCGTCAAAGACAACGCGGATCCCTTCCTTCTCGATCTGCAGCCCAAGACGCTCTAACACCCCGCGGATCACCGCCGTCAAGTCGAACCGCGCCATCTCGGCGCCCTCCTTCCCGAACTCGATGTTGTTCAGCGTCAGCAGCTCATTCACCATCCGGTTCATCCTGCCCGCCTCATCCAT
>JAEESA010000215.1 GCA_016286115.1 Lachnospiraceae bacterium | reverse complement strand
AGAACGGCGCATCCTTCCACGGTTCTCCATATACTTCCACGGAAATTCCGGCCTCGAGCAGCGTACGGACCGTTTTTTCCCGGTAATAATACATGATCAGCTGCAGGACCGGGCGATAATCATAGAAAAGATCCAGAAAATCCTCTTCTGTGAACGGGAACCGGAGATTCTCTAAGGTCTCCCGAAACGCTTCCTCCGCCGTAAGATGCGTATTTTTCTTCAAACAATACAAATACAGCAGCGCAAGGTTCTTTACTTCCGGACGGGATGCATGGATCTCTTCCAGCTTTTTCCGGTAATCCCCGAAAGTCCCGATAAAGAGAAGCCCGATCGGCCGGTTCCCGTTAAGGATCTCCTCCTCCGGGGCCGCACTTTTCCCTGCCGGAGGGAAGAGGAATGTCTTCTCCACAGCCGGATAGTATGTATTGATAAACTCAAGGTAATGCGTGTCATGGGTCAGGCAAAACGTTCTCGAAGGAAGCTTTTCCAGATTTTCCTTCATCCACACCGGATGGTCTAAGATCAGGTCAAATTTCGGGCCTTTCAGATTATCATGGAGAAACAGCCCCCGTTCCTTCAGATAAAACGGAAAGAGCCACGACTGGATATCAAAGATCGCCTGGAATTCCTGTCCGAAAAAGCGCGTCAGCCCTCCGGCGCCTTCCGTCTGTTCATCATACGTCAACGTCGGGATCCCGTTTTTTGCCAGCCCTTCCTTCAACCCGTCTATGAAAACGTTCAGCGCGTTGTAGCACCAGGTGGGCCCGTAATAGAGAAGGACCGGCTCCGTGGCGCGGCTGATCCACTGAAAGATTGGGCCTTTCCCCGTCATTTCCTCCATGAGAGAAAGATACCCCTCTTTATCACCGGACGCTTCCGCCGTATCAATTAAAGCAGCGATCACGTCATTAAAATGGCCTGCTTCTCTCAGCTCCTTGGCATAGCGCGATACCACATAGCAGTCCGTGCGAAAGGCTTCCTTTTCATCCTCAGCACATGAAGTCCCAGCGTCCCCCGGTTCTCCGTACACCGGATATCGGGAAGCCAGCCGAAGCAGCCATTCATATTGTTTTTCCGCCTTAAGCCTGCGGTTTAAGCCGCCGGTCTCTTCCTCGTATCCATCCGGCGGGATGATCTCTCCCTCCGACAGGCGTCCGTCCATCAAAAGCTCGACCAGGCTGTATTCTCTTTTTTCAGTGATCAGTTCATGACGGATCGTAACCGCTTTCATTCCCATCCCCGTTCTGCTATAATAAAGTCGCTACAACCCTTATTATATTCATATTTAAGGGAAAGGAAAGCCACATTTCATGAAACTTTTATTCTATCGTTATGGCAGCATCGCTGAGCCGGATTGTATCGCAGGCTTTGAAGAACTCGGCTTTACCGTCCTTCAGATGACCGAGGAGATCACGGACAAGAACATCGCCGGCGACCGTTTTGTAAAAAATGTTTCCGCATTTTTGGACAAAAACAATGTCCAGTTCGTTTTCACGATCAACTTTTTCCCGCTGATGGCGGAGGTCTGCCGGATCTATCATCTGCCCTATCTCTGCTGGACGGTGGATTCACCGGTCATGGAGCTATTCAGCGACGCCTTATGCTATGAAACAAACCATATATTCGTTTTTGACCGCGGCTCGATGGAACTGATCGAGCACCGGAACCCCGGCCATATCCATCATCTTCCCCTGGCCTGCAACCCGAAAGAGCGCCGGGAAGTGATCGATCGGGCTTCCTCAGCACAGGCGAAAAAGTTCTCCTCCGCGATTTCCTTCGTGGGGTCACTCTACACCGAAAAAAACCCTTATGCGAGACTCTCTGCGACCTTCTCCTACATGGAGGGCTATTTCCGCGGCCTCATCGAAGCCCAACGCAGAGTCTACGGCGCTTTTTTCCTGGAAGAGCTTTTGACGGATGAAATGACCGCCGAATTCAAGTCCCGTTTCCACGGGTTCTATGAATCCCCCTATCCCGGGATCCTGACCGACCGATACACGCTGGCCAATCTCTATCTCGGCAGCATGCTGACCGTTCTGGACCGGGACGAGCTCGTGAAACGCCTTTCCGAAAAATTCGAGCTGGCGCTTTATACCGGAAGCGACACCTCGTCTTATCCAAAGGCAAAAAACGGCGGCCTCGTAAAATCCCTGACCGAAATGCCGCTGGTCTTTCGTCATTCAAAGATCAACCTCAACACCACCACCCGGCCCATCCGCACCGGCCTGCCCCTGCGGATCTTCGATATATTGAGCGCCGGCGGCTTCTGCCTCACGAACTGGCAGAACGAGCTCGGGGAGGAGCTGGTCCCGGGCGTTCATCTGGACACCTACGGCAGCATGGACGAACTCGAGGAAAAATGCGCCTGGTATCTCTCCCATGAAAAGGAGCGGCAGGAGATCGCCGAAAACGGCTTCGCCTACGTTTCAGAGCACTGCACTTATCCCATCCGCATCACCAGGATGCTGGAAATGGCTTTCCACGTATGAAAGGAGTTTTCATCCAATGAACGTATTGTATCTGGACTGGCCCTGTTATGGCAGGGAACACGCGCTGAAATCCATGAAACGGGATTTTCATTTTGAAGTGGATCTTTTCTCCCACGACAGCTACAGCGACCGCTTCAGCGATGTCTTTGACAAGGCCTTTGACACGGCCCTGGAAAAAAAGAACTATGACCTCGTCTTTTCCTTCAACTTCTATCCTCTGGTCGCTGAAGGCTGCAAAAGGCATAATATAAAATACGCGGCGCTGGTCTATGACAGCCCGCAGGTTAAGCTCTATTCCTACCGCATCAGTTATCCGACAAACTATGTCTTTCTCTTTGACTCCACCGAATACCGCCGTTTGCACGACGGCGGACTCTCCACGGTCTACTATGCCGTGCTGCCCGCTTCGGGCGATGCCATAAACGACTGCCTGACAAAGCCCTATGACCGGAACCGGGTCCAGGCGGAGGTTTCCTTTGTAGGGTCTCTTTATGACGAGGAGCATAATTTCTACGACCGCGTCTACGACCGGCTTCCCGAATTCACAAAAGGCTATCTGGACGCCTGCATTCAGGCACAAAAGCTCGTGCAGGGCTATAACTTCCTCGAAGAGGTCCTGTATCCGGACATTCTGGACGCCCTGCAGGCAGTGGAGCCCTACGCCCCCTATCCGGACGGCGTCGAGACGCTCCCCTATGTTTACGCCTCCTACTATCTCGGGCGGAAGCTCGCGTCGATCGAGCGGGCCGAAAACCTGCAGAAGATCGCCGCGCGCCATTCGGTCAAGCTCTTCACGCAGGACATTTCCCGCCGGATCGAAGGCGTCGAAAATCTCGGGCCCTGCGATTATATCAAGGAGCTCCCGCTGATCTTCCACTTCAGCCGGATCAACCTGAACTTCACCTACCGTTCGATCCAGTCCGGCATTCCCTTACGCTGCATGGAGATCCTCGGCGCAGGCGGCTTCCTCCTCTCCAACTATCAGGCGGACCTTTGCGAATACTTCATCCCCGGAGAGGATTTCGTCTACTTCGAAGACACGGATGACCTTGTGGCCAAGGTGGACTACTACCTCGCGCACGAAGACGAGCGCAAAGCCATCGCGCAGCGTGGCTCCGAAAAAGCGCTGAGCGAACACAGCTATAAGAAATGTTTAGGGGAGATATTCGAGAAAGTTTTGTGAGATGTCGATAAGGGTCTGCGGTCGATGATGTGTCTGTTCGGCAGCCAATATTAGCAAAAAGCAGAAAAAAACAGCCGCCTTTCGGCGGCTGCTTTTTGTATATTGTCATTACCCGAGGAGGGACAAGACACCCTGTGTGCTCTGGTTCGCCTGTGCCAGCATGGACTGTCCTGCCTGAGCGAGGATGTTGTTCTTGCTGTAGGTGACCATTTCTTTCGCCATATCCGTATCGCGGATCCGGGACTCGGCTGCCTGCGTATTTTCGGAAGCGGTATCCAGGTTGGCGATGGTGTGCTCCAGACGGTTCTGGATAGCACCGAGGTAAGCTCTCTGTGTAGAAACTCTGTCAATAGCGTTCTGGATCCTCGACATTGCGGAACCGGCAGCTTCGAAACTCGATACATGAAGTCCGGAAACGCCAAGGGTGGAGGCGTTCATGTTGTGGATCGAGATGGAGATCTTCTGCCCGCAGAGGGAGCCGACCTGAAGGTTTTTATCTGAGAACGATCCATCAAGGAGGTTCATGGTGTTGAACTGTGTGGTAGAACGGATCCGGTTGATCTCGGAAGTAAGCTGATCAACTTCCTGCTGGATGTTGCTGCGGTCGATCGAGGTGTTCGTATCGTTGGCCGCCTGTGTTGCCAGCTCGTTCATACGCTGCAGGATGCTGTGGGTCTCATTCAGAGCACCTTCAGCGACCTGGATAAGGGAGATACCGTCCTGTGCATTGGTGGAAGCTTTATCAAGACCGCGGATCTGGCTGCGCATCTTTTCGGAGATCGCAAGACCTGCTGCGTCGTCACCGGCTCTGTTGATCTTGTAACCGGATGATAATTTCTCAGTTGACTTTGCCTGTGCGTTGGTGGTGATCCCTAAGGTACGATTTGAATTCAACGCCTGCATATTGTGCTGTACTACCATAATTTTTTCCTCCTTGAATGGGTGTTTTCCTTTTTATTTAAGCTTGCTCGGCTTAACTGTTCTGCTTAATATATCGGAGGAGATGTCAATTACTTAACCCCTATTTTGATAATTATTTAAAAAGATCTGCCGGTAGTACTCATAACGGCTGTTTTCTTCCCTTCGCATCGTTGTTTCATGCAGCGCCCAGGGGTTTTTGTCCGCGATGAAAGCCGTGAAATATCCGGCGTTTCGCATCTCCACGCTCTGGCTGATATCGTAGAAATGCCAGCCGTCAAAGAGGTCCTCGCGAAACGACAGGCCCGCGTTTTCTGCGAGGAAAACGCCATCCAGCATGGCCCCGTCCGTAAGAACCGGCCCCTCCGGCTCCGTTTTCGGATAAAGAAAGGTCAGCACCGCGTCCTGGAAAAGGTTCAGGACCGAAGCCTTATAGTCGTTTTTATACCAAAGCGCCCGTTCGTCCATGAGAAGGCCGCCGAAGATCCCGATCATCCCGGGGCTTTCCTTCTTATTAAATGCATCTGTCAGAGAGAGCAAAAGCTCCTTTTCGATCAAAAACGTATCATGATGGATAAAGATCCGAACCGCGGCATCCGTCTTTCGCGCCGCGAAGTTATACCCTGCCGCCATGCCGGGCGCGCCCCACACCTCCAGGATCTCGGTCTTCCAACCCTCAGGTACGGTTAACCTGTCGATGTAATGCACGCATTCTTTCGCATACAGGGCGTCGTTGGTCAGAAAGATAAAGGCAATGGATTTTTCATCCTCCTTTCTCTCCGCAAAGGCTGTTTTTTCATCTTCTCTATACTCAAGCTTCCGGTACGGCTTCCTTTCGGGCTCTCCCTCATCCATAGGGTAGAGCGCCTGTTCTCCTGCGAACCCGCCGTCCTTCATCCACCTTAGATACGCGTTCAGGTCGTTTGAAAGCCCCTTCTCCTTTTCCGTAAGCTGTACCAGCCGTTCAAAGAGCGCGCCCCAGTATTCGGGCGGAACCGCGTATTTTGCCACGACCGAGAGCATGTCCGAAGAAACCGGATAGCGCTTCAATACAGAAAGCAGCTCCTTCTGTTTTACCTCCGCAAAGCCGAACCAGATCCTTCGGATCATGAATTTCAGTTCCTGATACGCCTCCCTGAAACGGGCGAGGTCGTTTCCAAAAGAA